>JBIKIA010000299.1:0-6095 GCA_044361885.1 Prosthecobacter sp.
CATCGCTGTGTCGCGCATCCAGGCTTCGCCATGGCAGCAAGGCGTGCTTTGTGGACTCAACGACGCGGCGGTCTATACGAACACCTCGTGGTGGGTAATGGTGATGTAGGCTTTGCCTCCGCTGTCCTCGGCTACGACCAGCCCGGCCACATCGTCATGAACCCGGCTTTGCGCGCCCACTATGATGCTTGGGCCACTCCCGTGAAGGCTTGGATCAAAGGACGCGCCATGGGTTGCGTTCCTGGCACAGCCAGTCACCTCTGGCACGGTGAACTGAAGGACCGACGCTACCTGGAGCGCAACGATGTCTTGATCAAGACGCTCGATCCTTCCATCCACCTGACTCACGCCGATAACGGTCTGCTGACCTGGACACCCGCAGCACCGTTCGGCTTGCGCTATGCGATCCGGTCCCATTTCGCCAACCGCCGAGAAGACGGCTAATTCCCCATGATGACGATCACCTCCAACTCAGTTTCCATGACGGGCGACGCCGCTCGTCAGTTCGCTCGCTTGTCACTTGCCATGCGCCAGATGGGCAGGGGCTTGATCATGCAGCCGGGTGGCAGTTACATCTCGGCGGATGGATCTCCGCTGCCCAGCGAGGAGCAGATCACTGCCGCACTTGCTGCCGCAGAACAGACCCGTCTCCGCGCACGTCTGCCAGTCATCAGCGCACGTCAGTTACGTCTCTGGCTCCATGGCGCTGGCTTGCTGGAACAGATCCCATCGCTGATCACAGCCATGCCCGAGCCGCAACGCACCACCGCACAAATCGAGTGGGAGTTTTCGAGCGACTATCAGAGAGATCATTCACTGGTGACCCAGCTCGGATCAGCACTCGGCATGACGAGCGCCGACATGGATCTGGCGTGGAAGCAGGCGGCAGGACTTTGATTTTCGTTGTGCAACGAGGCTCAACCCAAAATGGCATCGACGAGTTTCCTCTGTCGGCGGGGCATGGCTTTCGGCTTCTTGGGCTCAGGAGGAACCCAGCGCATGGGTGAGGGTGGTTGTAGATTTTTCAGGTGTAGATTAGGGGTGCAAAAACTGTGGTGCAGAAATGGTGTCTTGCATTGTAACGTCAGGTTTCATAAACCTCGTTGCGCAACAAAAAGCAGCGAACTACATCTGTCCAACCCGCTGGGTCTCGGCGTGTTGCTATAGGCAACAAGGTGTTAAGAACACACTCAATTAGATCTCAGCGGTTCCGTCATTAGAACCAACAATACCGCCCAATCTTTGGACAATTAATGACGTGGCCCAGTTCCCGCGATGCAGCGTCCGCCATGTGAATAAACTTCGAGAGGAAGGACTGCCCTACCGCAAGCTCGGCCATCTGGTCAGGTTCAGTCCCGAAGCCGTGACGCGGTGGTTTGAGGATTTATCCGTTCGATCCGCTTCCAACTGCTCTGTTTCATGGTGAAGCGTACGGAGCGGGTGGCTTCGGCGATGAGGGATTGGAAGGGCTCTATATTCAAAGATCGAACCGCATTTGGGCAGGATCATCAACTCTTGGATTTTTGATCTCTGTTCTCTTCAGATCATGCTTTGGCGAGTTTCTCCAGCGGCTCGATGGCGTCCTGCAGCAATCGTTTCCCGGCGACTTCTAGGAGCTTCAAGGATGGTGCTTGCGAGACAAGCAGGCCGTATTCGCAGGTGTGGCGTGCCTCGTCCAAGTCTGCTTCGTTTTCGGGCTGGATGAGTTGGCGAAGGCCGTTCCCGACATTCGGAACGAGGTCTCTCCAGATGGTGGGAAAACGACTTTGCAGCGCCGCCGCCCAAACTTGCGACCATGCGAGTAGTGAGTCCTCCTGCCGGGCTTCGGCGAGGTAAGCGAGTGCGAGGACGCGCCCGAGGTCTTTGTTGCTGCGCTTGATGCGGCGTCCGCCAATAAGACCGCTCATGGGTTGGTCGCCAATGGCGGGATGGTGCAGCAAGTTGGCGAGCGCCATGGTTTCGGGCCGGGCGATGGCGATGCCGAATGGTGTGTGGATGGGCTGAAACTCGGCGAGTGAAAGGAAGCCAAAGCTGCAAAGGCTGAAATGGCCACGTGTGGTCACGATACGGATGTCTTTCCGGCCGAGGTCTGACTCTGACTCAGGAACGGTCAGTAGCTCGATGAACCATTCCGTGGAGCCCGGAGGATGAAGGCGGACGACGGGCAGCTTGTCGTCGGGTGTGTTGGCATCGCCAGGAATTGCCCATTCGCCTTCGGCACGCAGTTCCCATTGATCGGCAAACAACATGTTGGTAACGGCTTCTCCTGCCGGAATCGCTTTGATGCGTGGGCAGAGGAGGCAATCCACGTCTTTCGTGCGGACCTGAAGTTTCGGGTCGTCGCCAAGGAAGTGATAACCCGCCGCGAGACTGCCGATGACAATGATGTTTTCCCGGAAATCAGCCGGAATGGCCGCCGCGATGCGCTCCAGCACGGCGCTTGGGGAGATGAGCTTCACGATTTCTTCCTGATTCATAGCGGGCGGTCTTTGGTTGCGGGAAAGGATTTGAGGAACGCCAGCGCCTGCGATTCGAGGCGGGCTTCGTGCAGATCGAGCAGACATTCCACTGGGTCTGCCCAAGGGAGGTCGCTTTCAGACGGTTGGAAGAGAGACTGTGCGCGGCGAATGGTGTGTATTACCAGCGTCGGTGAGTCGTCGCGGCGAGTCGCTTTTTCCAAGGCTGGGTCGAGCCTTTCTACGAATGAGAGGTCTACTGCTTTGCGTGCGGAATGAATGGAGAGATCGAGACGCGGATTGCCGATGAGGTCGAGCGAAGGCTGGTAGTGTTTCGCCCCCCAGACTCCAGCTACTGCAAGGTCTTGTCGCCCGAGCGTACTCAAACGGCGCAGCAGTGACTCCGGCGAGCGAGCCTGACCTGAGCGATCCACAAAGCGAACTGTGGCCCGAACATCATCGGATACCGCAACCAATCGCGCCCATTCATCGCGAGGGAAAATCCGTATCTCGACACTTCGATCCGAATGGCGTTTCAAGCAATGCTCAAGACGTTTCAGCGAGCGCGAAACGGTGGGGTGACTTGCCCCGGAGATTTCCATGAGCGAACCAATCGCGAGCGGGCCTCGTCCGAGCAACCATTGATGAATGAGGATTCGCAGAATCTCGTAATGTGCTTCCGAACTTCTGCTCGCTCCAGCAGGGCGCAGTGAGAGTTTATGCTGAAGAATTTCTTCGAGTAATGGCACTTCACTGTCAGTGGGCGGGCTGGGAATACCGCTCCATTTCCCCGACTGCCTGTACACCGCAGACAGGCGGCAGAAAATCTCTGGCCGGATGACTGATGCCGCGCCATTCCATTCGTCCAGCAAACGCGATTCTGTGATGCCAGGCTCTTCCAGCACGAGAACGGCTTGCTGAATTTTTTCGGACGAGCAGACGACTCTGCCTAAGTCCATCAAAGTGGTGCGTAGTCTCCTTGCGTCCTTAGTCTCGACCAGCACCTCGTAAACAGTGTCTCCCATGACAGCATCAGCCCGATAACCAAGAAAGTTCTCGATGGGGCAGTCGTAGCGAAGCGTATTCATAGAGTTAAATTGCGACCTTTATTCGCAAGTCGCAAGTTATAATAGAAGTCGCGAGTTGATTTAGTAGACTCTGAGGGAAAGCTGGAACCTGAAATTCAAGTCGCTCGTTGCACAACAGGCTTTGATCATAAACTGCTTCTTTTGTTCCACACGGAATTGATCTCCGAATCGTTCGGAATGAGGTGACCGTAGTGGTCCTCAACGACATCGACACGATCACCAAGCCACCGAGCTACCTTGTAAATGGATGTGCCTCTTGAGACATGCAGGCTGGCGAAGGTTCGGCGCAAGTCATGAAAAGTGAGTTTCTCAAATCCACATCGCATGGCAATGTTTTCAAAAGAAGTCCTGAAATCAAAGCGATAGCGGTAGGCTCCGTGCTTGACTGCAGGTTCCAGCATAAAGGGTTCCTTGATGGTGTAATTGTTGCGCAACCATTGGATGAATTCATCGGTGAGCGGGACTGTTCGATTGTCGCGGTCTTTCGGCTGAAAGGTGTCCGTCGCCTGAATGTGAAGCAGTCGGCCATCCAAATCGAACCAGTTTGGACGAGCCTCAATAATCTCCAATTTGCGTAGCCCTGCGTGAAGTCCGCAATACAGCGCGAACTTCAGACCTGGATTCCCCTCCGAAGCATCCAGGAGCTTTTGAGCCTGAGCAGGCAGTAGAAAATTTCTCCTGCGTCGCATGGGCAATTTCGGCATTTTAATCTCCTTGGTCACATCCCGAGCGAGCTTTCCCCTCTCAACCATCCACTTCAGCCAGCAGTGAACCAGGTTCATATAAGCAACAGCAGTATGTGGATTGGATTTCCGGTGGTGATCAAACCACCTCTGCAGGCACTGCCGCGTGATGTTTCGCGGACAAGTGATTTCCATCATGGAAACAAACGACTGCAACACGTACCGCCTGGAGGTGAGCGTTGATGCCGACAGCCCGTCCTCCTTTTTTTGCTCGAGGTAGGCGGCAATTTCGACTTCGCAGGACTCTAATTCTTCACGGGCGGTCGTAGCCGCGCGATTCATGATTTCTTCGGCCCTCACGATAGCCTCCGCTTCTTTGATTGTGCCTAAAGCGACGCGTATTTGAGGAGCTCCCGGAATAGGAGTGAAGCGGATCCACCAGCCTTGTCGACGTTTGTACAAACCTTTCATATCCCAGGAACCATAGTCAAAATGGTCTGAAGTCCGGCGAATTGGAGGGTGCCTTGGGGTGCCTACGAGGTTGGGCACATAAAAGTCCCAGCGTGTGCTAAAGTGCGTGTGCTAAAAGGGCCAAATGTGTGCTAAAAAGCGTGTGCTAAAGTTTGCAGAGATAGCAGAAATTGCCAACAGCCTCCCTTTCAGAAGTCCTTCATTTTGAAGGACTTAAAGTGGTCGGGCCGGCGAGATTCGAACTCACGACCTCTTGCACCCCATGCAAGCGTTCTACCAGGCTGAACTACGGCCCGACCTTTTGGCGGGACAGCGTGAGCCGTCCGGCTGGGGACGCCGATGATGGCGGGAACCACCCTGTTTGCAACTGACTTGTTTTCGAGGCGGAAAATTTATGCCCGCCTGCCGCGCCACATGCCATGAACCATGAAGGCGAGTCCCATGAACACCATGAACACGGAGAAAAACTGCCCGCGCGTCATGCCGAGAATGGCCGCAGCTCCGGAGTCTGGCTGACGCAATGACTCGAGCGAGATGCGCGCGACAGCGTAGAGCATGAAGAACAGACCCGTGAGCACGCCATGCGGCAGACGCGGCCAGCGCAGACGCACCGCCAGGAGGATGGCGCTGAGAAACAGTCCCTCCCCCAGAGCTTCATAAAGCTGGGAGGGATGACGCGGATGCAGGATCGCTTCGAGTTCAGCACGACCGCCACCATTCTGCTCGAACCATGCGATGATCTCGGGGCTGTGTTGGAGATCCAAAGGCAGCGAGACCGCGTTGCCCCCCTGCTTCACGAAGTCTTCGTGGAGCAACTCCGTGGGGAATTTCATCGCCCAGGGGACATTCGTCACGCGGCCAAACAGCTCGCCATTGATGAAATTGGCGAGGCGTCCGCAGAAGACGCCCAGCGGAGCCCCGCAGACCAGCGTATCACCGATGCCCGTCCATGAGATCTTGTGTTTGCGTGCATACCAGAGGCAAAACAATGCCACTCCCGCAATGCCGCCATGGCTGGCCATGCCGCCTTTGTGGATCATGAAGATCATCCAAGGTGTCTGCACGAACTGATCCCAATCATAGAGCAGCATGTAACCAATGCGCCCACCGAGCACGACGCCAAACAGCGCCACCAGCGTGATGAAGTCCGCCACTTGGGATTCTTTGATCTCTGAAAGCCCGCGATGAGCCAGGAAAAGCATCACCCGATACGTCAGATAAAAGCCCAGCACATAAGCCAGACCATACCAATGCAGGGCAAAGGACTCGTTGAAGCGAATCAGGTACGGGCTGAGATCGTGCAGGTAATAGGCGAGAGCGTTTATCATGGTCAGGGAAAGGTCGATCCTTCGGTTCTGGCAACTGCCCCGGCAAGCAAAAGGAACGCAACACCGACG
>JBIKIA010000300.1:0-6087 GCA_044361885.1 Prosthecobacter sp.
GAGGTCGTGGCCGCCCTGGTCATGCAGCCATTGGAAGGTCCACTCGTAGTGTCCACAGAAGTCGTAGATGCCGATCATGATGCGGTGGCGATGTCCTCCAGGCTTTGCGGTTCGGAAAAGTAACCCGCTTTGGCGAAGCGCTGAGTGCAGGTGCCGTTGCCACCGCAGAGGCGGATTTCAATGTCAGCACCGGCACCCATCGCCGTGCTGACGACATGACAGTGCTGACAGAAGTGCGGCACGATTTCGCGACCATGCTCGCGCAGATAACCGATGGCCGGACAGGTGCGGACTTCGACGACGACTTCGTTTTCACCCTGGGTGATCTCGACCTCCGCACCCGGCTCCGCCGCAAAGAAGGCGCGCCAATGTTCGGCGACGGCAGGAAGACCGCCAGCACGCCAGCGCTCTGTCACGGGCGCGTAGTAGCTGCTGCCCATCTCCGCCCAGTAGCGCCGCAGTCCGGCGATGCCGAACTTCCGCTCAATGAACCGAAACGTGGCATTCACCGCAGCATAAAAATCTGCTGCACCGACAGGCTTTGTGTCGGTGTAGGGCAGCGGGGACAAATCAGACATGAGTGCGAGTCTGCGAAAAGGTTCCCACAATGACAAGACTGGAAACGCTGGTTCCCTCGGCAGGCCAGACCGAAGTCAGACTGGGCAGTCGCCTTTGCTTGCGCTGGCGTCTGCATGGCTTTAATCGGACACCATGATACTCCCCGACTGCATCACTCTTGAAGAACCGACTCCCGGTTATCCTGTCTATGTCATCCGTCATGCCGCCGCCTCGGCACGCGTGGCGGTGAATGGCGCGCATGTGATGGAGTGGACTCCGGCTGGGCAGACGCAGCCGGTGCTTTACATGAGCCCGGATGCCGTGCTCCAGAACGGGAAGGCGATCCGCGGCGGCATCCCCGTTTGCTGGCCATGGTTCGGCGGACATGTGTCCGACCCGACGAAGCCGATGCACGGCATCGCCCGCATCCTGCCGTGGGAACTGGTGCGTGCGGATGAGCAGGGATCGCAGGTGACGATGCTTTTCCGCCTGCAAAGCAATCACGAGACTCGCGCGCTGTGGCCGCATGACTTCACCTGCCATCTGGGCATCAGCTTTGGCGCGAAGCTGGAGGTGTCTCTGATGACGCATAACACCAGTGACGCGGCGATGGTGATCACTGAGGCGCTGCATACTTATCTGAGCGTGGGTGACATTTCGAAAGTCACGGTGAGCGGCCTCACCGATGCCAGATTCCTCGACACCGTCGGCACCCCGGCCATGCGCGAGGGCGAAGAGGCGGACATCACGTTTGATCGTGAGGTGGACCGTCAATACGTAAGCCCGAGCGGTGTGGTGGTGGATGACCCGGCCTGGGGCCGAAAGCTGACGATCAATAAGCTCGGCAGCGGCACGACGGTGGTGTGGAATCCCTGGATCGAGAAATCCAAACGCCTCGCCGATCTGCCAGACGAGGCCTATCACGGCTTCCTGTGCGTGGAGGCGGCGAATGCAGGCGAGTCGGCGGTGCGCATCTCCCCCGGCGGGCAGCATGTGATCGTGACGACGGTCAGTGTGAGCTGAAAAGGCCAACGAGCCACGTCATTATTGGCCCGCAGAGGCCTCAAAATGAAGATTTTGCAGCTCGGCAGCGGCGGCTGGTGAGGGGTTTTTCTTCAGCGAATCGAGGTAGGCTTCCAAGGGCTGATCATCCTGCGGTGAGAGGGCGCGTCTGCTCGGCTCGGCGAGGAGCCAATTAGCCCAGCGGTGGGCGAGAGCATCTTCTGGGCTGGGATGCTCTGGAACGGCGGCGATGGCTTTTTTCAGGTCGGCGAGCGTGAGGGTCTCGGCCTGCGCTTCAGAGGTGAGCCGGCGTCGGGCGATGGCTTCGGAGAGGTCGAGAAACCAGCCGGGGAGGCGGATGCCTTTCGGTGGCATGGGCAGGGAAAACCAGCCTCTCTCAGGCAGGCGATAGATGAGGCGTGTCGCATCCTCCGAGATGTGTGCGGCATCGATGCCTGCTCCGGCGCGAATGGGTGGAGTGAGGCTGTTTCCCCGGCCCGTCTCCCACACGCGGATCTCACCTGCATCGGTGATGGTGACGAGTTGAGTGCCGTCATTGGTCAGGGCGAGATTGCTGACGAAATTCTCCGGGCGGATGACGATGCCGGTGCTCTTGCCCGTGGCGACCTGCCAGAAGCGGATCTCCTGATCTCGTCCCGAGGTCACAAGCAGTTTGCCATCTTCTGACACAGCCACCGCACCGACGGCGGGCGGATGCTGGATGGCCGGACCGAGAGCGCGGCCGCTGCTGGGATCAAGCACGAGCACGTGCCCGTCCGCACTGGCGGCGGCGACGAGGGTGCGTTTGGAGTTCCATCCCAGGGTGAGGGCTTCACGCAGTGCCTGGGGAGAGCTTTTTGTCACGGCAGGAGTCTGGCGGAATGTCTCCGCCGGGTCCGCCATGAATCGCCGTGTGGCCATCCGGCGGTGGATGCTCCAGACCTGAACATGCGAATCATACCGGGGTGCCATGACGAGGAGGGCGGCATTCGGCGTGACGGAGGCATCCGCCAGACTGTGCCTGAGCCGCTGGTTGTTGCGCGCACCTGTCTGGGTATTCCAGACCTGGACCTCGCCATGACGTGAAATGCTGACGAGCACGCCCTGCTCCAGCGCCTGATACATCGTCATGATCTCTCCATCGTGAGATTGAGCGGGAGCACGCGGGCGGCCTTTGGCGGTGTTCCAGGCATGCAGATTCCCACCGCCATCACCGACGACTAGGGTGGTGGCGTCCGAGTTCAGAGCGAGGCTGGTGACGGCAGACGGGTGCGAGATCTCCGGCATCACCTCCTGCAAAGCGCGGAAGTTCAGGACATGCACGACACCGCTGTACAGGCCGATGGCGAGCATCTCTTTTTCCCGATGCACCGCCACCGCGCTCACCCCTTCGTCCACCTGGACGAGGTCGCCGATGATCTTCCCTGACTCCCGGTCCCAGACCGCGACGATGCCCTTCGCCGAACCCGAAGACTCGCCCTCCGTGTTGCTCGCGCTCGCGATCACTGCCCCGAGATAATCCATCGCCAGATGGATGATGGGAGTTTTCACACCAGCAGGCGCGGGATGCCGCATCATCATCGCCGGCTTCTCCGGCTGACGAAGATTCCAGACGAAGATCGACCCCTGATCCCCACCGGCAGCGAGCGTTTCCCCGTCTCCCGAGAGTATCATGGAAAGCACGGACTGCTGGCTGCCATCGCCCCCGGCAGGTAGCGTCGGCTCTAATGGTGTGCTCACATCATCCTTCAGATTCCAGCGAATGATCTGCCCATCGTCACGGGCGAGGTAGGCGTGAAGTCCATCTTTGGAAATCTGGACCGCAGTGACCACGATCCCGCGTGGCAGCGCATGATCTGTGCGGCGCAGAGTGTCCATGTCCCAAAGGCTCAGCACGTCGCTACCAGTCGTGACCCCGCCCTGATTCGAGCTGGAGACAGCCAGCACGCGCCCCGCCTGCCTGCTGACACCCACGAGGCGGGCCTCGACCACGCCGCTGGGGAGCTCTAGCTCAGGAGTGGCCGGCTGGATGAGGTGCGCATGCTCCAGGAGAGAAAGCAGGTTCGTCGCCGCCTCGGCATTGTCTGGGTCGGTGCGTAGCGCGCGGCTCAGCAGGGCCACCGAACTGTGATAGTCCATGCGCTCGGTGAGCTGCATCTGCCCTGCCATCTGGCCATCGGAGATGGAGGAGGCCTTGCGCGCTGCGGTGCGGTTCTTTTCAGACTCCAAGTAGAGCGCCGTGCTGATGATGCCGCCCGCCAGAACAGCCAGCGCCACGGCAGATGATGCCGCCACCCCCACACGATGTCGCCTGACGAACTTCTTCAGCAGATAGCTCTTGCTCGGTGGGCAGGCGTGAACGGGCTGAAAGTTCAGGAAGCGCCGCAGGTCATCCGCTAGGTCATCGGCATTGCCGTATCTGCGTGATGGATCACGCTCCAGCGCTTTGAGGATGATCCAGTCGAGGTCGCCCTTCAGCGTGGGCTCGCGTGTTGAAGGCCTTGGCGGGTCGATCTCCACCTGGTCACGCAGGATTTGATGCATCGGGCGGTTCGCCAGATCAGCAGGCGTGATGAGCGGCTTCCCACTGAGCAACTCCAGCAGGATGGAGCCCAGCGCATACACATCCGAACGTGTATCTACATGCGAACTTCCGTGCTCGATCTGCTCCGGGCTGATGTACCCCGGCGTGCCGACGAGCTGGTCCATACCGGTGGCCAGAGTCTGGCGGATGTTTTTCTGCTCCAGGACCTTGGCGATGCCGAAGTCGATGACCTTCGGTTCCGGGACTCCATCCTCCTCCATGACCATGACGTTGGAGGGCTTCAGATCTCGGTGGATGATGCCCTTCTGATGCGCGTGATTCACCGCATGGCAGACCGAGATGAAAAGCTCGATCCGTTGCTGGATGGAGAGATCTTTTTTCTTCGCGTAGCTGGTGATCGAGCGTCCACGGACCAGCTCCATCACGAAGTAGGGCTGCCCGCGCTCCGTCTCTCCCGCATCCAGCACTCGCGCGATGTTCGGGTGCTCCATCAGGGCGAGCGACTGACGTTCCGTGTCGAAGCGGGCGATCACCTGCTGCGTGTCCATGCCCGCCTTCAGCACCTTCACGGCCACCAGTCGGTGGATGGGCTGCACCTGCTCTGCTTTATAGACGAGGCCGAAGCCGCCCTCCCCCAGCTTTTCCAACAGGCGGAATTTCCCGTCGATCCAGCCATCATTGTCCTCCAGCAAATTTGAGCCCCTGGGTTTCGGCGATGCTTTGGCGGAGGGCACCACCGGCCCTGAGCGCCGCTCTCTTGCCGCAGTGGCGGCGGAGCGCAACCCCTCCACCTCGATTGTCACGTCGTTTTCGATGTCGGGAGACGTGGAGTCTTCTGAAGAGGATTCGGACACTGGGAGAGTGGGAGAGTTCCTTGAGGTAGAAGCACACCAGGTGCCAGACCGCAATTCTGGAGATGAGAACTCAGTTGGCGGACTTTGCCACCTTGCATTTTCGTCACAACTCTGGTTTTCTCGTCTGAAATCATGAGATCCCCCCTTCTCTTACTCTCCGCTCTGGCTGGCTTACTCTCGTCCTGCTCCACTTTCAGTAAAGACCCCAAGGTCCTCGTCACCGTCTTTTCCCAGGGCAGTGAGATGGACTCACCCAAGACCATCTTCCGCCGAAATATCGAGGGCCGCACGGTCGTGCTGAGAGTCATCCCCGAGTTCACCCACAAGAGCATCGTGGCATTCCACTCCTTTCCCGCCCCGGATGGCACCAACGGTGTGGCCCTGAAGCTGGATTTCAAAGGCGCCAATGCCCTGGAGATCGTCTCCCGCATGAGACAGGGGGAAATGCTCGTGAGCATGGTGAACGCGGCCGTGGTGGATTACGTCACCATCGACAACGTCATCTCCGACGGCATCTTCACCATCTGGCGTGGACTTCCTGACGAACTCATCGCCGCCATGGATGAGGAATACCCAAGGATCAGCGAGCTGAAAGCCTCCGGCGAATCCTCCTCCGACATGCTCGATATGCTGCCGAGTACCCCGACTGAGAAAAAAGAAGCCCGCAAGCGCGCCGAAAAAGGAGTGATCGACAAAGCCAAGGCAGAAGCTGAGGCAGCCAAAGCCGGCCGGCGTGGTGGCTTTGACCCCGAGCCGCCAGCGGGCTCTGTCGTTCCCCTGAGCGAAGCGCTGAAAAGCGACCCTTGAGCGTCCGTATACCTTCCATATCCACGGTCATGCTTCATCACATCTTGGAACTGTGCCTGCAACTCTTCAGCCGCCTCTGGCCGCTGATTCTCGCTGTCGTAATCCTCGTCCCCCTGATCGGACTCATGGCGCTCGGCATTTACCTGAAGAGGAAGATGAAAAGCGCCAAGCTCGCTCCTGACAAGACTGATCGGCGGGCACCGAAGAGGGGCGTGATGACTTCCCTCCATCGTCTGCCCAAAGACAAATATCAGCTTCTAAGTCTGGTTCATATCCCGCGTCTGAATGGGAAACGCTCCACCCACTTACACCATGTGGTAT
>JBIKIA010000072.1:0-12902 GCA_044361885.1 Prosthecobacter sp.
TATATTTTGTGTTACCCTGATTTCAGCATGTCAATCGCCAAGTGGCATACCTAATCCCAACGTTTCGAATAGTGTTCTGTCAGCGCCTAATTCAAGCGTAGCGAACAAAAGTTATCAGGTTAAAGTTGGCAATCAGTTGGATATTTTCGTTTTAGAAGATAAGTCCTTCAATGGTTCATACTCTGTTCGTGAAACTGGAGAGATTATCATACCCCAGCTAGGCAGAATTTACGTTTTGGGAATGAACTTGGCAGAGGTTGAGGCATCTATTAAGAGACAGTTAGAAACCACGCAATTAAAGGTCGCCACTGTAATCGCGGATCCATCAGCGAGTGTTGGAACAGCCGATAAACCTGCATTTGGGGTGGCTGTGCGAGTCTCAGGCAGGGTGATGACTCCTGGTAGAATTATGGTTCCTCAACTTGGAAACACGCCCGTTACTGCATTCCAGGCAGTTACGGAGGCTGGTGGCCTACTGCCATTTGCTGATAAAAAGCACTCATATATTTTGCGGACGAATAATCTGCAAGTAACGCGGTTACCTGTGAATTTTGAGAGAATTGAAGACGGCAGAGAGTCTGACATACCTTTGCAGGAGGGTGATACAATCATTATCCCTCAAAAGGTTCTGGGATTCTAGTTAACTGGCTTATCCTAATTTCAAAAATTTGAATGATTTCTAACCTTCAAGACTTAATTAGATTAGTAACGAAGTACGCTAAATACTGGAAACTTTCAGTTTTAATGTTTTGTATAGCAGCGCTCGCGGCACTTACTCTCCTAGTTTATGGCAGTCCAATTTATTATTCTAATTCTGAGATTGAATATCAATTTGTTGATCTGCCGATACGCTCTGAAACCTCTGATTTGGGCGAGCGAAACACGAGATATAACAACATTCAGTTCGTACTTCAGACTGGCCTGTCTTCGGCTTGGCTCAAAGAAAGAACTGCTTTGAAATTGGGACTGATCAAATCAGTTGCCGAATTCGATGACGTTACTTCTAAGATATTACCAAACTTAAAAGTAACTCAGTTTGTCGGTAATTTGATTCGCTTGGAAGTTTGGACATATCGACCTGAATTGGCGAGGTTCTGGCCTCAGGCAATGTTGGAAGAGTATCATTCCTTCTTGACCGAGCAGCGCACGAAGCGTCGAGAACAATTAGTAGCTAGTTTTTCCGAAGAGATGGAACGAATTAGGGGTAAAATTTTGGAGGAGCAGGCCAATGAGCAAAACTTCGAGGCTGAAAATAAAATTCTCGAGAAGTACATTGGCCAAAACCGACTGGAACAATTGCCTAGCGAGTTGCTCACCATTAGAACTCGAGTTGATGCCATGACCGAAATGGAGAAATACATGGCTGAAACGGCTACAAGCACAGTAGAGAAATTAGCACTTTACAAAAAATATCGAACTATGCCATTACCTGTTGGCACCCTAGTTCGGATTGGGCAAAAAGATCGTATGATGGTGAAGCGGACGGCGCCAACGTCTATTCCTGGAAGTGCTAGTGGTGAAGGTCTATCAGACGCTAATTCCACTAGTAACCTGCCTTCTAATCAAAGTCAGGCTCAAGTAATCGTAGTTCCAGAAACTTCACAGAGCCCTGAGGCTTGGGAGGAAATCTCCGAAGAGTTGCGGAAGGCACAAGACGAGCGAGATCGCGCGTCACTTCGACTTCTTCCAGCTCACCAAGAGATGAGGGTTCTCAATGGTAGAGTAGAAGAACTAAATGCATCTCTCTCCAAGGAGCTAGAGCGCAATGAGCAGGCCTTTCAACTCGAGAAAGCGTATCTGGTAGATCAGCTGCAGCAACTCGAATCAAGTTTACCAGAATATCGAAAGTTGGTATCTGACTATGATACTTACAAGCGAGACTTTAGTCTCCTAAGTAGTGGAAAGCTTGCCTGGGAACAAGCATATTCAACCTTAAAGCAAAAGCTCGCCGCAATGGATTACACAGGCGCGGAGCCAAGGGTGAACTTTAAATTCAATGGCTTTCTGGAAGTTAGAGATGATCTTCCTGTCGCCCCCAATAAGCAGAAGCTTTTAACATATGCTTTGGCTCTTGGGTTTGGTTTAGCATTTGGAGTGCCCTTCGGGATTGATCGACTGCGATTTACGACCTCCATTGTTACAGAAGCCGAGACCGTAACTGGACTCAGGGCACTGGGTGTGGTTCCGCACATTGGTAACATTAAGCTAAAGCCCGCAAGCCAGATTTCAGAATTGGCTGCATTTTGGCCTAACCGGCAAGTTCAAGAATGTTTTAGGCTTATTCGCAGCCAAATCTCTCTGCAACGCAAAGATGACTTTCCAGCGAAAGTTTTGATGACTGTGAGTTGTCGAGAATCTGAGGGGAAATCAACTGTTTCTACATTCACTGCGGCGGCCTTCTCTAGCTCCAATTCCAGAACATTATTAATCGATGCTGACTTGCGGAGAGGCCGTCTCGACAGAAGGTTGGGTTTGCCGATTGGCTTACCCGGCTTGGCTGATTTATTGCATTTCACTAATAAAGACTGTTCAGAGGTAATTTACCAGCTACTTCCAAATTTCGACGTCATTCCGAGAGGAGATGTTTCTCATGCTGTAGAAGATTCACTGTCTAACGAGAGATTGCCTGAGGTGATGGCAATACTAAGGCAGAAATATGACACAATTATCGTGGACACAACTCCAATTCTTGGACTTGCAGATCCATTAGACATCAGACGAGTTGTAGATGGTGTGGTACTTGTGATTCGTGCTGAATCTACGACTCATCGTGATATGATTGCAGTGAAGGAGTTGTTTGAGCGCGGATCGGTTCCTCTGGTTGGATTTGTCCTGACCGACGTAGATATGGATAAGATGGAAAATAATTATTACTACAATAGTTACCATCCAAAATATTACGATCGCTACTACACTGACAGTGGCAAACCAGAATCTAGCACCGACCGCAATAAATAGTGAATCCTTTTGATATGGTTAATTCTATATCTCAGACTTTAGTATGAGAGTGCTACATGTTCTAAATGCCTTCTCGGCAGGGGGAATGGAGAACGGTGTAGCGAATCTCAGCCACGGTCTTTTCAGGAAAGGGATTGTTTTTGGTATTTGTGCTTTAACACAAACCGACTCATTTACTCTACGGCTACATCCTTCGGTAACTATTCATCAAATTGACCGAGGTCAGGGATTAGATCTTAGTATTTGGGCTGCAATTAGACGGATTGTGGTCGAGCACAAATATGATGTATTGCACACACATAACTGGACAGGGCTCATTTATGGAGTTCCCGCGGGTTTGTGGGCAGGAATTCCAATTTTACATGGTGAACATTCTGAACTATTCGAGTGGGAAAAAACTCTTTATCGTTTGGCAATAAGGCGATTGGCATATTGCTGGTGCAATAAGGTTCACATTCTCTCTCAAGGACAGTTTTCTCAACTAAAACGCTATAGATTACTTGAAGGTATTGATGCGGTAGCGATCTCGAATGGCACAGATGTGGCAAGGTTTAATCCAAGTAATCAAGAGGGAGCAAGATTAAAACTCGGGTTGCCAGAAAAGGGTTTTTTTATTGGTCTTGTCGGTCGGATGGTTGCGACAAAGCGTCACGAATTTATGCTCGAAGCATTTCTTGAGGCTGGCACAAAGGAGGAGTCGCTACATTTAGTGTTTGTCGGCAGTGGTGGAAACATTGAAAGAAAGGTTCGAGAGCTTTGCGAAAATCACCAATTGTCGAATCGAATTCATTGGCTTGGGGCCCATGACGACATGCCCACTGTGTATAGTTCTTTAAACATCCTAGCAATCCCCTCTGTGAATGAAGGTATGGCTAATGTTGCGCTTGAATCAATGGCCTGCGGTGTTCCTGTGCTTGCAAATCAAGTTTGTGGAATCTCGGAAGTAATTGATGATGGCGTTAATGGGTTTGTCTCTCCAATGTTTTCCTCTTCAATGCTCGCTTGTCGTATTGTGAAATTATTTAATGAGAGAGATAGCCTCCCTGAGATTTCAGTTAGTGCGAGGTCGAAAATTCTAGCAAAATTCTCTATCAACCAAATGGTCGCTGCATATGCCTCAATATACGAGAACCTATTTCAGAAGTAGTTTTTAGATTGATGCTATGGCATATCGTTGCGCAATTTTTCTCCTTATTTTTTGGTACGTCCGCCCACAGGATGTTGTGCCTAGCTTGGCTGGAGTTAACTTGGTCCGATACTTAATGATACTTGGTGTTTGGGCGGTGCTTGCGAGGCCAGGTGGACTTAAGTTTGGACATGTCTTTCGAACTCCAATGGATTGGATTGTTATGTCCTATTTTGCCTGGATGGTGTTTACCACACCAGAACATGTTGATGCGTTTAAAGAGGTTTTTACTTATGCCGCCTTTTACATTGTAACCGTCGTATCGTTGGACAAACCTCAACGAATCCTCAATTATATCAATTGTTGGATGTACTGTCTGTTAGCTATCTCTTTATTGACTTTGGCCAGCCATTTTGGGGTCGAAATTGTTCAAGGTACAAACCAACTAACAGCAGCATTTAAGGGGCGAATGGCGCTCAACACATGGATTTTCAACAACCCAAATGCGTTAGGCCATTCTGCAGTGGCGCTTATTCCTTTGTCTGTCGCCTGGCTATGGCATCATCAACCTGCCATAAGACGAACTTTAGTTATAAGTCTAGTTACTACCGCAGGATACTGTGCGGTACTAACTGCGTCGAAAGGGGCATACATTTCAGGTGCGGCTTCATTAGTGTCACTCTATGTATTTAGAAGGGCATTATGGTTTCAGATTGGTGCTGCAGCGTTGGTTTTTTCGATGGGTTTAGGCGTCTTATCATTCCTTCCTCGAATGGAAACATTGTCGGCAAAAGATCAGGGTATTGCTGGACGGATGATGGTGTGGCAGGGGGCCATGTGGAGTTTAAAATCAAATCCATATGGTGTCGGTTTGAAGAAATTCCAGGGCATGATCGAAGTAGATGATCTGGGAATGATCAAACTTGCAACGCATGGCTCCTTTGTACGAACAGGTGCGGATTTGGGGTATCCTGGGCTTTTTTGCTACGTGGGTGCTTTTTATGTAGGCTACCGTACAATGCGCCTCCGCAAGTTTATACCACGCAGCGACGGTTTTCGTGTTCAAAGTGCAGTCTTTGTGTTATTAATTTCATATCTAATTTCCGCCTGGGTCGTCGATAAGGCGTATCATGCAGATTTCATATTGTTAATGGCTTTGGTCTCCGCAGTGCACCGCGTCTATATTTCTCAGGAGGAGTCAGACTGCGGGACAACTCTGATTCCGGGGTCGCTTCCCGATGGAAGTTTGAGTGCGGCTGTATCCTCTGCGGTATATAATGACGAGGGGCCTGTGGTGGGTTGGAGTAAGCTTACTTGGTATGATGTGCTCATCATAACAACACTTCTTTATTTTGTCGTCTTTGCCTGGGATTACTTATCTACCAAATTCATTCCCCTTTAACATTCATCTGCTTTGCGTGTTCTTTGGATCAAAACAAGTCCGCTGCACCCGCTAACACGCGGGGGAGATTTGCGCACATTTAACATTCTCAAACAATTGCATCGACGGCATGAGGTTACCTTTGTGGGAATGATTGCGGATAAAGAGCAAGAATTGGGCAGCAGAGAGTCCGATCAGTATTCGAGTCAGGCTGTTTGGGTGAGAGAGTCAAAAACTTCGCTCAAGCTTTCTCGATTGCGCTTTATGGCTGGCGCAGCTGTGAACATCCTATCAACATTGCCCTACGCCGTATCGCGCTTCCGTTCGTCTACTTTACATGAAAGTTTGGCAAAACTTCTTAAGACGAAAAAGTTTGATGTGCTGATTTGTGACTTTTTGTTTCCTGCAGCAAGCCTGCCTTGGGAATTGAAAGCTGGTTGTGGCTTTCCATGGGTGTTGTTCCAGCACAATGTCGAATCAATGATTTGGGCTCGCAGATGTTCCGAAATGAGGGGGGTATCTGGTATTTACTTTCGATCGCAGTGGCGCCGGATGCTAAAGTTCGAAACCACTGCAAGCCTGAGATTCGATGCCGTTTTGGTCGTTTCGGAGGAGGATGAGCGGATCTTCCAAGAGCAATTGCTACTTCCAAATTTAGTGGGAAGTGTTCCGACCGGAGTCGATTTGGAGTTTTTCCAAACAACTCCCAGGATGCTGACAATTCGACCTACGGTCATGTTCATGGGCTCAATGGACTGGTATGCAAATGTTGACGCCGTGACTTGGTTTGTTGGAAGTATTTGGCACTTAGTTCGTTCACGTGTGCCAGAATCTCGATTTGTAATCGTGGGCAGACAGCCCCCGCCTGCTATTCGTGATCTTAGCTCAGAGTCTGAGGGAATTGAGGTCACTGGCACAGTGCCTGATGTGCGCCCATTCCTGCGTTCAGCTCATGCTATGGTGGTGCCATTGCGAATTGGCGGTGGTACGAGGTTAAAAATTTTTGAAGCCATGGCAGCCGAAGTCCCCGTTGTATCTACGACTATTGGGGCTGAAGGTCTGCCTGTCGTTCACGGGAAGCATATCCTGATTGGAGATGATGCCGAAAGCATCGCTGATGCAGTGGTTAGCCTGCTTTGTGAGCCTAAATTTGGTCTGCAATTGGCTCAGGCAGCACTGGCTGAAATCGCGACGCCAAATTCATGGGATGCAGCAGCTCAAACCATGGAGCGGCTTCTTGCCCCTATACTTAATCAGGAGGCGGTATCCGCCCAACAGTCCGTATGATTGTACCTCTTACCAGTCTCCTTTTTTTTTGCCTGCTAGCCTTGATCCACGGATACGCTGGCTACCCCATTTGGTGGCGATTATTCGGGCGACGTTTTCCCGTTCTTCCGGCGGTTACTCAGGCTGAAGATCAGGATCTTCCCACGGTCACGATCATCGTCGCAGCCTACAACGAGGCGTCATGCATCGCTAGCCGGGTTAGGAATCTTGTCTCGCTCAATTATCCTCATGAACTCGTGAGCATTTTTATTGAGTCGGATGGTTCAGATGATGACACCGTGAAACAGGCGGTGAAGGCTGCGGGTGATGATATCCGTCTCATAGTGTCGGATCACAAGGAACGACGTGGGAAGGTGCGCGTTCTCAATGAGGCCTGTCAGCGGGCAGTTGGCGACATACTGGTTTTCAGCGATGCCAATGTATCCTTTGAGCAAGACGCTCTTAGATCGTTGGTGGCTCGGTTCCGAGATCAAGAGGTGGGTTGTGTCTGTGGCAAACTTCTCTTTCGAGTGCCTGAAGGCAGGCCTCATGCGGCGACCGAAGGCTTGTATTGGAAATTGGAATCCTGGCTGAAAGAGCAGGAGGGTGCCCGTGGGGTGCTGCTCGGAGCCAATGGCGCCATTTATGCAATGCGACGCAGCTTGTGGAATGATTGTCCGCGAGATATGCTGGTGGAGGATTTTTTCATCCCGCTCCGCTTGTTGATGCATGGGCATCGTATTGTTTTCGAGCCAGAGGCTAAAGCTTTTGAGGACCTGCCACCGACCATCCAGGACGAATTTGGCCGCCGAGTTCGGATCGGAGCTGGCGATTTTCAGATCCTGTCCCGCAGTCTCGGGCTTTTATCTCCTAGACATGGTCTCGCCGCTTGGGCATTTCTTTCTCGCAAAGTGCTGCGCTGGCTGGGGCCATTCTTTATGATTGGCACCTTAGTTTCGGGAGTCTGGCTCGCAGCGCTGCATCATTGGCTCGGAGTCGTGGCATTGCTCGGCTGGGGAGCATTTATCTCGATTGCGCTGATGGGAATGAAGGCGCATCAATGGAGTGGACGGCTAGGCAGCCTCGTCGGGGCCGTCGCTCATTTTGCCGGGATGAATTTGGCCCTGCTCTTTGGGTTCTTCCGCTGGCTCTTTAAAACACAAGGAGTGACGTGGAAGCGGACGGCGAGGTAGGTTTTCGACCTCACGCATGCTTCATTCATTCTCACAGCTACTCGCCCTAAAAAAATCCGGCGCTCCCATCGCCGTCCTGACTGCCTACGACTATCCTACAGCGCGGCTGCTTGATGAAGCTGGCACCGATCTCCTCCTCGTGGGCGACTCGCTCGGAATGGTTGTACTTGGCTTGCCTGACACCACGGGCGTCACCATGGACATGATGATCCATCATATCACAGCCGTCCGCCGTGGTGTTACTCGTTCGCCTATCATCGGCGATCTTCCCTTCCACAGCTACGACACTCCCGAGCAGGCTTTGGCAAATGCTCGCAGACTTGTCGCTGCCGGGGCCGATGCGGTGAAGCTCGAGGGCGGTCTGGCATTCATCCCACAGGTCAAAGCGATCATTAATGCAGGCATCCCCTTCGTTGGTCACATCGGCATGTTACCGCAGAGCGTGAACGAGGAGGGGGGCTACAAAAAGAAGGGCAAGACCCCCGAGCAGGCAGACCGCCTCGTCGCTGATGCCATCGCGCTCGATGAAGCTGGGGCCATCGCCATGGTGCTCGAGAGCATCGTCCCTGAAGTCGCCGCCGTGATCACCCGTCGGGTCAAAGCCACCACCATCGGCATTGGGGCCGGACGCTCCACAGACGGTCAAGTCCTCGTTACTCACGATCTCCTCGGCAGCTTTCCTTGGTTTCGTCCGCCCTTCGCCAAAGCCCGCGCTGACCTCGCCGCTGAGACCCGCCGAGCTGTCGCCGAATACATCGCCGATTGCCAGACTCCCAATCACTGAGCCGCTACCCATGCTCCTCGCGCTTGAATCTTCGTGTGATGAAACCGCAGCCGCCATCTGCACGGCTGAAGGGGACGTTCTTGCCTCCGCTGTCGCCTCACAGATCGAGATCCATCGGCGCTATGGTGGCGTCGTGCCGGAGGTCGCTTCGCGGAATCACATCCTGCATGTGCGGGCGCTCGTCGATCAGGTGCTCGCCGAGGCGCGACTGACTCTCCCTGACATCAAAGCCTTCGCTGCCACCAGTGGCCCAGGCTTGGTCAGCAGTCTGCTCATCGGCACCAGCATGGCGAAGGCGCTCGCCGTGGCAGAACGAAAGCCCTTCCTTGCCGTGAACCACATGGAGGGGCACCTGCTGTCACCCTTTATGGCTGGAAACGGACCGCCGCGCCGCAGTGCCGCCCTGATCGTCAGCGGCGGTCATACGATGCTCATCCACATGAGCGGCGTCGGCGACTACCGTTTACTAGGCCGAACGCGTGACGACGCCGCTGGTGAAGCCTTTGACAAGATCGCCAAGATGATCGGCCTGCCGTATCCCGGTGGCCCAGAGATCGACAAACTCGCCAGTCAGGGCCGTGCCGATGCCTACAGTTTCCCGCGCAGCTTTCTTGATGGCCAAAGCCTGGAGTTCAGCTTCAGCGGCCTGAAAACTGCCGTACTCTACGAGTTGCCGAAGCTAGATCTACATAACGAAACTGTTCTCGCAGATGTCTGCGCCAGCGTTCAGTCAGCCATCTGTGAAGTCCTTGTCGAAAAGCTCGTCCTCGCCGCGCGTCAGTGCGGTGAGCGGCTTGTCACCGTCAGCGGCGGCGTCAGTTGCAATCGCGGACTGCGCGCCAAACTAACCGCGCGTTGTGAAAAGGAAGGTTTAACCCTCCTGCTCGCCCGTCCTGATCTTAGTACCGATAATGCCGCCATGATCGCCTACGCTGCTGCTCAGCGCTTCCAGCTAGGCCACACCTCACCCCTCGAAGCCGATGTCGATCCGAATCTTCCTTTGGTGGCTTAGCCCCATTTTTTTGCTGCCTACTGCAATCCTGTGCGCAGCGCCGATCCCCGGCCTCATCCTGCCGCTTCATGATGTCGAGGTAGGCACTGCCGTCGCCGGTATCGTTGCTGAAGTCCTCGTCAAAGAGGGCGACACAATCGAGCGAGGCCAGGTCCTCGTCCGCCTAAACGACGAAGTCGAAAAACTCGAAATCGAGCGCAGCAGCAAGGTCTTGGAGAAAGCCAGATTCGATCACGAGGCCGCCGAGAAGCTCCTCGCTGACAAGATCGGAACTCGTGAAGACGCCCTCAAAAAGCGCATCGAGCACGACCTCGCCGCCCTTCAGCAAAAGGCCGCCCAAGCCCGCCTCGATCAACGCACCATCCGCGCTCCCATCCAGGGCATCGTCGTGAAGCGTGACAAAGAACCCGGCGAGGCTGTGCTGCTCAACGAGACCGTCGCCCAGATCGTACACATCCGGCAGGTCTATGCCCAGTTTTACCTCGAACCTAGTCAGGCGCAGATGCTCGAGCCCGGCCAAACCTTGCCCCTCAGCATCCCCTCACTCGCCGAACCTCGCCAGCTCACCGGCAAGCTCGACTTCATCGACCCACGCATGGATGCAGAGAGCGGCCTCTACCGCATCAAACTGCTCGTGGACAATGCCGAGCTCTGCTTGAAAGCCGGGATGCGCGTCGAACTCGAATTATCGTCTCACTAGCCAGAGATGGAGATGGCATTCAGAATGCGGGGCCGTTCGTATCCCCCCGTCATCATGCGTCGCCTCGCCCTCTTCCTTCTCTTTGCCCAAGCTGCCACTGCTGCTGAAGTCACCCTGCACCGCTGGTCCGGCGCATTGAATGTGCCTGACCCGGTCGCCTGCACGGTGGATGAAAAGGGACGCGTCTATGTCGCCGCGACCACGCGCCGAAAGGGTGCGGATCTCGACATCCGTGAGCATCCGATGTGGATCGCGGATGATGTCGGGCTCAGCAGTGTGGAGGAAAAGCGCGAGTTCCTGAAGCGCGAGCTGGCTCCAGGAAAACTCCGCCTGCCTCGCGGTGGTCTGAAGGATCATAACAAAGACGGCTCCATCGACTGGAAAGACCTCACCGTGCACAGCGAGCGCATCTACCAGCTCCGCGACACGGATGGCGATGGCACCGCCGATAAAATGACCACCTTCGCCGAAGGTTTTAACACCGAGGTCACCGGCATCGCGGCGGGCATTCTTTATCACGATGGCTGGGTCTATGCCACCATCGCGCCGGATCTCTGGCGGCTCAAAGACACGGACGATGACGGCGTCGCCGATGTGCGCGAAGTGGTCGCGCATGGCTTCGGAATGCACATCGCCTATGCCGGGCATGACATGCACGGCCCGCGCCTCGGGCTCGATGGTCGCATCTACTGGAGCATTGGCGACAAAGGCGTGAATGTGACGAGCAAGGAAGGCAAACACTGGTTTTACCCGCATGAAGGAGCCGTGATGCGCATCGAGCCCGACGGCAGTGGCTTCGAGGTCTTCGCCCACGGCCTGCGCAACATCCAGGAGATCGCCTTCGATGACTTCGGCAACATATTCGGCGTGGACAACGACGCTGACATGCCCGGCGAAAAAGAGCGCTTCGTTTACATCACCGAGCAGAGCGACTCCGGCTGGCGCTGCTCCCACCAATACATGAAGGAGCAAAGCCGCTGGATGCGCGAAGGCATCTGGAATGCGAGCGCACAACAACCGCTCTTCATCACCCCACCGCTCGCGAACTACTCGAACGGCCCCGCAGGCTTCGCCCACGAGCCCGGCACCGCACTCGGACCTCGTTTGCACGGCCATTTCATCCTGGATCAATTCCCCTCCGGGAAGATGGAAGCCTTCACCATCACGCCGAAAGGCAGCGCCTTTGAAATGAGCCGGCCACGCGTCATCAATGCTGGTATCATGGGCATCGGCCTCAGCTTCGGACCCGATGGTGCGCTCTACATGGCCGACTGGGTGGGCGGTTATCCGCTCGATGAAAAAGGCGCGATCTGGCGTGTCGATGAAGAGACGAAGAACCCCGCTCGTGCCGAGACTCAAAAGCTCCTCAGTGCTGGTTTCATAAAGACAGAGCCCGATGCCCTGCAAATCCTGCTCGCCCATGCCGATCAACGCGTGCGACTCGGTGCGCAGCTGGAACTCGCTTCCCGCAAAGCATGGCCCGTCTTCACCGAAGTCCTCGACGATGGCAAAGCGCCACTGCTCGCCAAACTCCACGCCATCTGGGGCCTCGGCATCGGTCTGCGACTAGGTCAGCTCGATGACTCGCAGCTCCAGCCGCACCTCACCGACACTGATCCTGAGGTCCAAACCCAGCTCATCAAAGTGCTCGGCGATGCTCCGGCCAAAGCCAGCGAAGCCAGCCGCAAAGCCATCACCAGTCTCATCGCTTCGAAGAACATGCGCGTCCGCTTTCACGCCGCCATTGCCGCTGGCAAGCTCCAGCTCGCGGGTGCTGAAGACGCGCTTTGGGCCATGGCCGCGCAGGATGCAGGCGATGCCTGGCTGCGTCATGCCGTCGTCACGGGCTTGGCAGGTTCTTTGAAAGCCGAAGCACTCGCCAAACGCCTTTCAGACAGCACACGGAACATCCGACTCGCCGCTGTGCTCGCGCTGGCACGTCAGCATTCCCCACTCATCCTGCCCGCGCTCGCCGATGCCGACAGCGCTATCGTCGATGAAGCTGCGCGTGCCATCCACGACGACACCAGCATCCCAGATGCTCTCCCTGCGCTCGCCGCTTTGCTCGATGGCAAAGCCATCTCCGAAGTCATCACGCGCCGAGCCATCAATGCCAATCTCCGCCTTGGCAAAATCGAGAACACTCAGCGCCTGCTCAAAGCCGCACTCGCAGGCTCCAGCGAGGCCTTCACCGCCCTGCTCGCTTTCAGCGAACCACCGCGCCTCGACCTCGTGGATGGCGTCGCCCGCAAATATGAAAAGCGTGATGCCGCAGCCATCGCCGCCGTCGTGCAGCCGCGTGTTGCCGACCTTCTCGCGCTAACCGATCCCGATCAAAAAGCCGCCGGAATCGATCTCATGGTGAAGCTCGCGCTTCAGGTCGATGCGCCCGCTTTGCGCAGCATCATCGCCGATGCCAAAGCCAAGCCCAGTCAGCGTGTCGGAGCCCTCCGCCTCATGGCCGCGCAGCACGCCAGCGATG
>JBIKIA010000277.1:0-6490 GCA_044361885.1 Prosthecobacter sp.
CGAGCTGCGCATGGAGTCTCTCGTGCAGACCTTTGCTCATCAAAAAGACCGCGCTGTGACTGAAGCTTCACGAGTGCTGGAGCAGGGCAGTTTAAAGGAGAAACAAGCCGCCATGAAGCTGCTCGCCAGCTCCGACACCAAGACTTCCGCCACCCTGATGGATACTTGGCTCCAGCGTCTCGCCATCGGCAAGGTCGAGCCCAGCCTGAAGCTCGATGTCCTCGAAGCCTCCGCCGCTTTTCCAGCCTTGGCGGAGCGCCTCACCACCTACCAGCAAAGCCGCACCACCGCCCCGCGTGATGATTTGATCGAAGGTGGCGACACCACGAACGGCAAGGACATCGTCACCAACCACCTCGGAGCCAACTGCATCGCCTGCCACACCGTCGAGGCGAAGGAAGGCAGCCAAGTCGGCCCCATTTTAAAAACCATCGGCGGCCAGCGCACGAAGGCCGAGTTGCTGGAGTCACTTGTGAATCCCGTGGCGAAAATCGTCCCCGGCTACGGCCTCGTCTCCATCACGATGAAGGACGGCAGCAACCACGCCGGAGCCCTTTTCAAAGAAGACAAAACCGCCGTCACCCTACGCCTCGCCGATGGCACCGAGAAGAAACTCGCGCGCGCCCAGATCACCATGCAAACCCCACCCGTCTCCATGATGCCCCCCATGCTTGGCATCCTCACGCCACGAGAGGTGCGGGATGTCGTGGCCTATTTGAGCGGCCTCAAGCCAACGAAGAGCAAGACCGTGAAGAAGGACGAGCATTGATCATCGCGAAGCGTTTTGGATTGAGGTGGCAAGCGAAGCGCGACACCTCTTTCGGCGTCATAGCCGCTGCACTCCACGTCCGCTCCGCGACTCCGCCGTATTATGTCCTTTCAGAGCTGCTCTCCGCCGTCTCTTCATGTGTCATATCGCCACCTGCATCAGGATGGATTTGATGGTCACCGGACTTGTTGTCTTTGGTGGTGTGGATGAAGCCGCGCTCGGTGGCGGCTAGGACGAGGGCGGCGAAGGAACGGAAACCGTGGTAGCGCTCGCTGAACTGAGGTTGGCGGCGTTTGATGGTCTGCTTCACGGCGGAGGCCCAGATGGGCTGGTTGCCGCCGCGCTCGTTCATCATGGCGTCCACGGTTTCCATGAAGAGTTCGATCGCCTTCTCGGGGTCGCCCGCAGCTTTGTTGGCGTCAGGCGGAGCTATGGGGGCAGGAGCGGCACCGTTGGTTTTGGGCGATGGAGCAGCGCTATCCTTCGGCTTGGCAGGGGCCGGCTTGGGTGGTGCGGGCCTCGGCGCTGGTCGGCGGCGTTGCTGCTCGCGGACGAGGTCGTCGTAGAAGATGAATTCGTCGCAGTTGCTGATGAAGATGTCGCCGGTGGAGTTCTTCACGCCGACACCGATGACGGTCTTGTTGTTCTCCCGCAGTTTGCTGACGAGCGGGGAGAAGTCCGAGTCGCCACTGACGATGACGAAGGTATCGACGTGCGACTTCGTGTAGCAGAGATCAAGTGCGTCCACGACCATGCGGATGTCGGCGCTGTTTTTGCCGCCCTGGCGCACATGCGGGATCTCGATCATTTCGAAAGCGGACTCATGCATGGCGCGCTTGTGCTCCTTGTAGCGCTCCCAGTCGCAGTAGGCCTTTTTTACGACGATGCTGCCTTTGACGAGCAGGCGCTCCAGAACCTTGCCCATGTCGAACTTGTCGTACTTCGCGTCGCGCACCCCGATGGCGAGGTTTTCGAAGTCACAAAAAATGGCCATCGTGTGGTCGCGGTCTGGGTTGCGCATGGCCGTAAAGTCAGGGCGATGGGAAAAAGGTCAAGCCTTGTGAGCCGCCGCCCATCTTCGAGTGCGCGCATGACGATAGGCGAAAAGCAGACACAGATAAGCGCGCACGCCTGTCTCCGAAATCAGCTTTCCCCACCACGATCTTCCAAACGCAAACGTGACCGTGTCATGCATCACACAGCCACCTGTTGGCGAGGGCTCGAAGCGATGCTCATGCACGAAGATCGCAAACGGTCCCTCCAGCATCTCATCCACCAGCACTCGTGGCGGCTGCACGCGTGCCCATCGGCATTTCCAGCGCATCGGGATGAAGCCCCAATCGCGGCACTCGAAGTCGATCAAGCGTCCTTCTTGGGCGGGGCCGTCGGTTTCCAGCTTCACGAGTTTCAGCGTCGGAGGCATCACATGGATGATGTTTCGTGGATCGCTATGAAACTCGAACATGACCTCCGCGCTCGCGGCTAGGGCTGTGCTGGCGTGGAAGGTCGAGGTCATAAAGGAGGTCGTTTTAAGCAGGCCAAAGCACCGCTAGCAGGCAGCCAGCACGGAGCGTCCAGCCGAGGGTGCGAATCCAGTTGGTGAAGGTTAGGCGACGGATGGTTTCTAGGTGGAAGCCGTTCGTGAGTTTGTCGTGAAGGCGCACCTGATAGATGATGGTGGAAGCCCAGATGGCAGGAAGAGGAACGAGGCTGAGACAGAACAGGGGCGATCTTTCTCCAAGAAAGAGCAGCAGCGCTGCACTTCCCACCTCCGCCAGCATGAGCGGTGCCGCCACCCAGGTGATGAGCCACATGTGGCGTGCATGAAAGGTAACAAAGCTATCCTCGCCGACCTGCTCAAAGAGTGGGTAATGCACGATCTGGATCGTCCAAATGAGCCCGGCGAGTGCCCAGGTGGTGGCGATGTGGAGGAGGAGTTCGTGGGTCATGGCTTCGAGGATGATGGATGCTTTCCACGACGGCAGGCATCGCTGCAAAAGCGAACTTGGTCCCAATCGCGTGCCCATTTCTTCCGCCAGGCAAAAGGTCGGCCACAGGCGGCGCAGAGCTTCTGCGGCAGATGCTGTTTCTTCACGCCATTCATAGCAGGGTCATCTGAGCGGGTGGAAACTGCTGCCCCAGCCAGCGCGAGGTCTTTTCCCAAAAGGGAAAGAAGCCCGACTTCGCCGCTGGAAAAATCTGCGCATCCCAGGGGCGGCGCACGAGATGCAGAGGCACATTCAGGGAAAGACGGATCGCAGGGAGCGCATCAGCCACCGGACCGACATGAGGAGACATCGCGACGATAGCATCCAGCTTTTCACACTCGGCCCAGGTTTGCAAAGCCTCGGCCGTGGAGCGCGAATCCGTCATGGTGATGGGACACTGAAAATGTGCCCCAGCTCGTGTCAGACCATCCTGAAGCGTGGTGTGGATGGAGAGGACTCGGCGCTCACTCAGGCCATAGTGCGCATAGGTCGCATCGCTCGTGACAGTGGCGATGGAAACAGGATGCATCGTGGCGAGCGGGCTCGTTTCCAAACATAGATCATCCGCATGAATCCAGATCCCGACTCGGCCTGAGGGTTGCGACAAAGCCGTCGGCAGCTCCGGCAAAGGATGTCGAGTCAGGTCCGCATGATCGGTGGCGATCGTAGGCGTGACGCAGCCATCTTCCAGACGATCCATGCCCGTGGTGTCGGCCAGCATGGATGACTCACAGTATCGCTCCAGATTGCTGCGGCGCACGAGGTAGGTCTTCCCTGCGGTTTGCAAACCAGCGACCCAGCGCCAGGACAGCGTGTTGCTCGCGGGATCAGCATCCAGCAGGTGCTGGAAGAAGAATTCCGCGCCGAGTTCCCACGGCAACTGCTCCGCATGAATCCAAAAACTGGCCCACCACATGCGGGCGTGATTGTGCAGATAGCCCGTCTCACGTAGTTCATTAGCGAAGCGGTCCATGATCGCCACGCCGCTGCGCCCTTCACTGACTTCCTGGGTACGTGCGATCACATCCTTGGGCAGGCTTTCGCGCAGCTCACGCACCCGCTGCCGCCAAGAGGTCCAAACCTGCGGGCGCATCTCCAGCCAGCCTTTCCAGTAGCTCCGCCAGCACACCTCCTGCACCCATTTCTCCACCCGCCGGAGATCATGAGCAGCCAGCGTCTCCCGCACGATCTCCTCTGGCGTGATCAGCCCTAAACGAATGGCCGGAGACAGCCGCGAAACATCGTCATGAGTCATGCCGACAAAATTCCGCCGCGCTCCATAACCAGGCACCCGCCGCATGAACTCCCGCCAGCGCAAAAGCGCCGCCTCACGAGTCAGCGGGAAATGTTCGGTCATCTGAAAACGAACGGCTGACGAGACCGCGCGGGCGCAGGGAAAGCAGCTCGAAGACTCGAATCAGGGCGTGAAAAAATGCCGTCCCGTCTTGCCAGCGGGCGTGCCGTGATCGACTTCCCAATACACGTCTTCCAGGATGGCTGCCTTGGTGGGATAAGGGCTGGCTTTGGCAAACTCCGCTGCCTCTTTGGCTTCAGCGCGTGCTTCGATTCGGATGGCGTTTAGCTCGTCTTCATCGGCATCCTTTTCCTGAAGCAAATGCGCAGCCCAGAGCTTCACGGGATCGTGGTTGAGCATTCGCTCTTCGGCCTCCTGCTTGGTTCGGTATTTCAGCTTGTTCGCATCAGCGATGGTGAAGCCCTCGAAGCGATAGGTGGCGATCTCGATCACGGTGGGGCGATGCTCATGCCGAGCGCGCTCGATGGCGGGGTGGAGCTTGGCTCGGATCTCGTAGAGGTCATTGCCGTCGCAGAGATCCCAGGCCATGCCATAGCCCTCCGCTCGCTGCGCCAGGTTTTCCTTCATCGCCGAGGAACGCTGGACAGACGTGCCCATGGCGTAGCGGATTGTTTTCGATCAGGTAGATCACCGGCAGTCGGAAGAGCGCCGCCAGATTCAGGCTTTCATGAAACACTCCCTGGTTCACCGAGCCCTCGCCCAGAAAGCAAAAAACGACACCCGGGATGCCCTGATGCTTCAGCCCAAAGGCCAAGCCTGCGCCCAGCGCCGTCTGCGTCGCTGCATAGCCATGCCCGCCCCAGTGATGATGCTCCGGGGCGAAGAACCCAAACGCGCCCGCCTTGCCTTTCGCGCATCCCGTGGCCCTGCCAAACAGCTCAGCCATGGCCTCCTTCATGCTCATTCCCGCCACCAGCGCCGTCCCCATGCCGCGCAGACCGCAGAGGCTGTGATCCTGCGGCTCCATCAGCGACCGCACCGCCACCGGGCTGGACTCCTGCCCGATCTGCGCGATGAGGAATCCGCCCATGCGCCCAGCCTGATAATGCTGCAACGCCAGCTCCTCGAAGGCGCGAATTCTCACCATCTGCCGGTAAAAATGCCGCCGTTCTTCAGGTGTCAGCGTCCGGTTGACGGGCGAATGCTGGAAGTCTTCGGAGTAGGACATGCGAATCCCAAAGCTTGTTACTTGGAATCAAAAAAGTCGAGGCAAAGAAGGCTCCGCCGATCTGCTTTGCCTCGCCCTGTGCATTTGCCCACAGCCAAAGCTGCGCTTTACTCCACACTCCCATGACCCACGCCGTACTCAGTCTCCTCAAAGAAAGCCGTCACCCAATGCGCATCGACCTGATCGGGGTCGCGGGGTCGGGGATGAGTGGGCTGGCGCTGCTACTGCTGGCGCTGGGGCACAAGGTGAGCGGCTCTGACAAAGCGACGACGGTGGAAACGGACCGGCTACAAAAGCTGGGGCTGCAATTCTTCCACGGGCACTCGGAGCGCGAGGTGGAGGACTGCGACATGGTGATCTACTCCAGCGCGATCAAGCCGGGCAATGTGGCTTATGAAGCGGCTTACAAAGGTGGCATCCCGCTGGTGCGGCGCGCGGAGGCTCTGGCGGCGGTGATGGCAAATAAGAAGGGCGTCGTGGTCGGTGGCACGCATGGGAAGACGACGACTTCGGCGCTGACGGCGCATGTACTCCGGCAGGGCGGGATGAAGCCAAGTCACTATGTCGGCGCGGAGATCCCGATTTTGGGCTCAAACGCGCACTGGGACACTGAGGGCGAGCTTTTTGTAGCAGAGGGCGATGAGAGCGACGGCACGATCGTGAACTTCCATCCGCAGCATTCGATCATCCTGAACATCGAGCCAGAGCATTTGGATTTCTATGATGGCATCGAGGCGATCAAGGCGGTGTTTCGTCAGCTTCTGAGTCAGACGCCGGGGTACTGGGTTCATTGCGCGGAAGATCCGGTGGCGCGTGAGGTCTGCGGCGGCGCGGAAAACAGCATCAGCTATGGCTGGAGTCGCGAGCATGATTTCTCGGCGAACATTTTGGCGATGAAGCCGGATCACTCGGACTTCGAGGTGTATCACAAAGATCAACTGCTCGGCGTGGCGACGCTCGGCATTCCAGGCAAGCACAATGTCTCGAATGCTCTGGCGGCGATTGCTTTGGCGACGAAGCTCGGTGTGGCCTTCGAGAGCATCCAGCACGCGCTCAAAACTTTCCGTGGCGCGCGCCGACGCTTCGAGATCCGGCACAGCGGCGAGCGCTTCACGGTGGTGGACGATTACGGGCATCATCCGAGCGAGATCGCAGCCACATTGGCGACGGCGAAGGGTCTCCAACCCAAGCGCATCGTGTGCGTCTTCCAACCGCATCGCTACAGCCGCACGCAGCTTTTGAAAAAGGAG
>JBIKIA010000301.1:0-6071 GCA_044361885.1 Prosthecobacter sp.
CTGAGTTCCTCGCGCTTCAGCAGCAATAACAAACGCACCCGCGTGGGGTCGGCGATGAGGCTGAGGGATTTGAGGAGAGAGGTCAAAGCAGAGCCATCGTATCAACGCATCGTGATACATCAATCCATAAGAACAGCCGCCGCCTAGACTCACTGCAAAGGCCTGGCTTTCTTTGCCTTATTGGTTTTGTCCGCCGGCTTGGTGCGTGGGGAAAGATATTGGTCAAAGACATCTCCCTGCCCCAGCACGCGAGGATCGTTTTGGCGCTTCAGTTCGGCCATGAGCTTGTCATGCAGAGCCTGGCGCTTCGATGCAAAGGCTGGATCGGCAGCGAGGTTTTTCACGCAATCAGGGTCGCTGATGATGTCGAAGAGCTGTGCCTCAGGCCGCTTCCCAAAGGCGTGCTGCCAGAAGGGATCGGACTCGCCAGCGGCTTCGGCCCAGGCCTTGGTGGGACTGGCGTCAGTGTCTTTAAAACCGGTGTCGGGGTTACCACAAGGCCAGCGATCTGCGGCGAAGTTGTGGATGTAGAGCAGCGTGCCTTCGCGGATCGCACGTGCAGGATAGCCGAGTCCGGCAGGTGATCCGGGACGTGTCAGTACGTCATTGCGCTCACGACCAATGACGAGGAAATCGCGCGGCTGCTTGGGTTCATTGCGCAGGAGGTCTGTGAAGCTGCGTCCCGTGATGGGAGACATGCCAGAGGCGATGCCATTGATGCCAAGCAACTCCAGGAAAGTAGGCGCGAGGTCGATGAAACTGATCAAGTCCGCCACACGACGACCAGGCTTGGCAATGCCATCCGCCCAGGTGGCGATGAAGGGGATGTGATGCGCATCATCATAGGTGTGGCCTTTCACGCGGGGGAAAGGCATGCCGTGATCCGAAGTCACGATGATGAGTGTGTTCTTGGCCTCGCCGATGGCCTCCAAAGCGGCGATGAGAGACCCGACCTCCGCATCATAAGTCTCCACCTCCACGGCGTAGTCCAGCATGTCCTTGCGCACGGTTTCATTGTCGGGCCAGTAGGCGGGGACGTGCTGGATATCTGAGGTTTTTTTGCCTGCGGCGATGCCGGAGTCGAGCTTGTAGGCGCGATGCGGATTGGCACTGCCGAACCAATAGAAGAAGGGTTTTCCAGGAGCGCGCGCCTTCAAGAAGTCAGTCAATGCCGCGCCTGCTCGGGTGACTCCCTTTTTGCCACTGCCGTGGAAACCAAAATCACGAGGGCTGCCATCGGCGTGTTTGGCATCACCAGGCCCCCAGGTCTTGCCCTCGCAGCCCACGGGGATGCCCGCTTTCACGAGCACCTCGCTAAAGGCCATGAACTTGGAGGGGAAGTAGGGCTGGTGATTCGCCGCTTCTTCGAGCTGCCATGGATTGCGCCCGGTGAGAATGGCGGCGCGTGAGGGCGCGCACTTCGAGGTGGGTGTGTAGGCATTGTCAAAGACGAGGCCGCTCTTCGCCAGCCTGTCGATGTTCGGCGTCTTCACCCAGGTACAGCCGTAGGCTTCGCCAAAATGGCGCGAGGCATCATCGGCGATGATGAAGAGGATGTTCGGAGGCGCTGCCGCAAAGGCGGGCAGACAGCAGGTGGCGAGAAGGACGAGCAGCTTGTTCATGAGTCGCAGTGTAACGACGCCCGACGGACCGCATTTCGCCGAAAACAAGAAGCTATCACTTCTTCGGCAGCAGACGCAGGCGTCCGAACTGCCGCAGATTCGTGCGCTTGTTCTTCGCTCCGGCCAGCCAGTCCTCATGGAGAAAGTTGCCGAAGTTCCCCTTCCCTTTCGCCTTCTCATCGAGATCCCCGATGGCGATGTTCAGACCCATGACGACCTCCTGATCACTGGGGGTAAAGAAAGTGCCCGGCTTCACTTCGAGACAAGGATCAAAGGCGATGCTCCACTCGATGATGTAGCCTTTGCCACCCGTTTTTGGTTTGGCTACAGCCTGCATGGCCCCGCTCTCGATCCACTTCCGGTAAGTGCTCCAGGCTTCAGGCTTCACTCTCGGTTCCCCTTCCAGCAAACCACCGGTGCCGATGCCGCCGAGTCGGGATTTGGTGAGGTTGCACACCATCTGCCAACTGTGACCGCTGCCACGCGCGTTCTCGTCACCTTCCCACGTGTTCGCCGCATTGATCAGGATTTCCATCTCATCGCCGAACCAAGGCCAGCCCTGCGGCGTGAGTTCGTGCGCCAGCGCATTTTTCTCCGGCAGCCAGCGGTCGGTGTCGATGCCGTAGAGCACATCGTCCGTGACATCGAAGGCAAACCACAACCGCGAGTCGTCATACTTTACCCAGCCGCGGAGCGAGAGATCTGCCGGGCTCGTCGTCGGCGTGAATTGTGGCGTCCAGCCTTTCGTTCCTTCAAAAGGTGTCGCGTCGGCCCACTCGTCCTTTCCAATGACGCCATCGAGCTTCGGTGTGAAACCCTGCGGAGCAGTGAGCTCACGAGGCCATTCACCCCCCATAAGCAAACTCGCAGAACTCAGGAGAACAGCCAAAAGGGAGTATGGGGCGAGGTTCATCTGGCAGTCGTTTGTTTCTCAATTGGCTTCTTCAAAAATAATCTAATCACTCAGCCTGCCTGCACATGGCGAGACTGACGTTTCGCGCCGCGCACGTTCGTTTTGGCTGAAAGCGACCGCCCACGCAGGTTCAGTGCTTCACGGCTTGGCGTGCGATGCCAGTCAGCCTCCAGCGTGCTTGCCGCCAGCTCCGCATCCACACCGGACTCTTGAACGAGGAAGTCGAACAGCGTCTGCGCCACCACTCCGAGCGCGATTTGATGCGTGCGCCGCAGCGTCATGTGGAGCCAGTCGCTGAAGCGGATGAACTCGATGAATGGCGATGCCTCATCACGCCACAGAAGCTTCAATGTGGCGGAGAAATGGCCGCTGTTGGCGACGATGTCCCAATATCTCGCGAAGCGTCTCATGCGCTGCATGTCGGCAAAGGGGATGTCCCACGTGGAGAGAATCTCATACGGCGGATGCGGCGCGTAGATCATGCGATACTCCTCATCATGCCGCACGATGGGCGTGCCGCGCAGACGCTTGAGGATGCCCACCTGGATCTCCTGCGGCCCGAGACGCACGAGTCGGTCAAAGCCGCGCCCGAAGCTCTCGATGCCTTCGCCGGGCAGGCCGACGATGAGGTCCGCATGGATGTGCACGCCTGTCTCCTCGCGCAGGAAGCGGAAGTTGTCCTCCAGTCGGTCGAGGTTCTGCCTGCGGCTGATGTTTTTCGATGTGGCGTCATCGAAGGTCTGAATGCCGACCTCAAATTGCACCGCTCCAGGCGGGAACTTCTTGATCAGCGCTCGCAGTTGTTCGGGCAATCGATCCGGCACCATTTCAAAGTGCAAAAACAGTCCCTCGCGCCAGCGGTCGAGGAAGAACTGCAAGATGCCCATGCTCGTCGGCAGATGCAGATTGAAGGTGCGGTCCACAAACTTGAACTGCGTGGCCCCGCGATCCAGCAGCCGCTGCATCGAGGCCAAAAACGCCTCCGTGGCAAAGGCGCGCACGGGAATGTCGAGCGACGATAAACAGAACTCACACGTGAAAGGGCACCCACGCGAAGCCTCCACATAGATCACCCGATTCTTGAGATCTTCATCCGTGTAGAGCTCATACGGCGAAGCCAGCGAGTTCAACGCTGGCAGTTCAGCGGGGATGATGTGAGGCAGACACTCCTGTCTGCCCTCTGAAACACCACAGGCAGGAGTGCCTGTGTCACTCAGCACCCCGCGACACACCTCCGCGAACTTCACATCCGCCTCACCCGTGATGACATGATCCGCCAGCGCCACGATCTCCTGCCCCTCCGTTTCATACGACACCTCCGGCCCGCCGAGGATCACGATCAGCTCTGGCCTGATTCGTTTCAGCAAAGCCACCACCTCCGTCGTCTGCTCCACATTCCAAATATAGACGCCAAAGCCGACGATGCGCGGCTCGTGGGCGAGGATAGCCTCCACGATCTCCAGCGGCTGCTGATTGATCACAAACTCCGCCATGCAGGCGCGATCCCGCAACTCACCGAGGTTCGCCATGAGATAGCGAAGGCCGAAGGAGGCGTGGATGTATTTGGCGTTGAGTGTGGCGAGGACGATGTCCGGCATGAGCGGGCACAGTGGACCAATCTGAGGGCACGGCTACTTCTTCTTCCCCTTGCCTTTACCCTTCTTCGGAGTGCCATCATTGTTGCCTTCCATGAGGTCGGGCAGCGGGAGGTAGTCCCAGTCGAGGATCATCTTTTCGGCGAGGGCGGCGCGGAGTTCGCGTTCGGTGGTGGCGAGTTCGGGTTTGCCACTGAGGTTGTTGAGCTCGGCGGGGTCGGCTTCGAGGTCGTAGAGTTCATAAACCGGGCGCGGTGAGGTGAAGTAGGTTTTCACCATGCCGGGCGGGAGTTTGCCGGCGGCATGGGCCTCCTGCATCTGCTTCCAGGCCTGACCACCGGCGGAATCGACGGGCGAATATGGAATCCACGGCGTGCAGTTGTAGATGAACTTGAAGCGATCACTGCGCACGGCGCGGGCGAGGTCGTAACCGGCATTCGTCATGTCCGCCTGAACCGGCGCGGAGCCGTGCGGGCCGCGCTCGACGAAGAGGTGTTTCCTTGGCGTGTGCGTTTCACCTTTGAGCAGGGGCAGGAAGCTCACGCCGCTCATTTTGGCACCGGCTTCGAGTCCGGCGGCGGCGAGCAGCGTGGGCGCGAGATCTTCCGCGCTGATGAGGGCACGCGTGTCGCCGCCGGGCTTCACGATACCGGGCCAGCGGACGAGGAAGGGCACGTTCGAGCCGGGATCGTAGAGGGAGCCTTTGCCGTGCGGCATGGCCATGCCGTTGTCTCCACAGAAAACGATGAGTGTGCTGTCCATGAGGCCGCGTTTATTCAGCACATCGAGCACGCCCGCGACGGTGCGATCCACGCGATTCACTTCGGCGCAGTAGTCGGCGAACTGTTCACGCACGCCGGGCAGATCGGGCCAATGCGCGGGCACTTTCAGCGAGTCAGGATCAGGGCGGAACTCGGCGGGGGCATTCCACGCGTGATGCGGATCGCTGAAGTTCGCCCACATGAAGAAGGGCTTGTCCGCGGGCTTCTTGTCGAGAAAAGCGGTGACCTGCGCGGCCACTTCGTTGTCCGAGCAGGTGTTCAGCGAGTCCACGCGGTCGATGAAGGTCTTCAATTGGTGCTCTTGGAAGACATTCGCCGCTCCTTGGCCGATTTTCGTCGCTCCATCGAGATGGAAGCTACGGCCGCACACGCCGGTGAAGTAGCCGCCTTTGTCGCGAAGCAGTTCCGGCAGTGTGATCTCATCACGCGGCAGCGGTGCGGAGAAGCGCGTCATGCGTGCGGCCACAGGCGAGCGACCTGTCATGAGCGTTGCACGCGAAGGCACGCACTGCGGTGCGCCGGTGAAGAAGCGGTGAAACTTCATCCCCTCCGCCGCGAGCTGGTCGAGCGTCGGCGTTTTGACGTTTGAGCTGCCGTAGGTGCTGAGGAAGGGGTAGCTGTGGTCGTCGCTGAGGAGGAACAAGATATTCGGCTTTGCAGCGAAAGACGAAGCCGCGAGGGCGAATGACGAAAGGAGGATGAGGAGGGACTTCATGCGGCGATGAAACGGCGATGAAACGGCGATAAGCAGGCGAGATTGCGGCGAATATCCCGGCGCTGACAAATGAGGGATGCGCACTTTGATTCCGCATGGCATCTATCGCGGCCACACATCTGTCCCAGACCTGTTTCATTCCACAGGCACTGCCGGGTGCAGCCGGTGCTGGAGCAGCTTTCGGTGCTTCGTCACCCGCCCGGACACCCGCTTCCGCCACAGGCGGAAGCTGGAGGGTTTCAATTCACGGCGCATCACCGTGATCACCTCCTTTTCCGTCAGTCCCGTCCTTTCCTCGATCTCTTCAAAGGTGGTCCTGTCCTCCCAGGCGAGGCGGATGATCAGAGATGGGTCGGCGATTTGCATGATGAAGCCTACGTCTGAGCGGACTTCCGGAGACAAAAAGGGTCGGCTAGGTGAGCCCTCGTCGATGCCAAACTCCTG
>JBIKIA010000069.1:0-13134 GCA_044361885.1 Prosthecobacter sp.
TCGGTGCAGAGTCGAGCGCACCCCTGAAGGGACCATAGTAGGCACTGGCATACTTGGCGGTATAACTCATGATCGAGACACTGGTGAAGCCTGCATTGTCTAAGGCGATACGTAGCGCGCCGACTCGGCCATCCATCATGTCGCTCGGTGACACGATGTCCGCCCCGGCACGAGCATGACAGAGGGCCTGCTGGCTGAGCACGGCCACGGTCTCATCATTCAAAATGCGACCGTCATCCGTCACGAGGCCGTCGTGGCCGTCACTGTTGTAGGGGTCGAGCGCCACATCGGTGATCACCGTCAGCGTCGGGTGCGCCTTTTTCAAAGCTCGGATCGCACGGGGCACGAGGCCGTTGTCGTTATGGCACTCCTCGGCACTGCGGGTCTTGAGTTCATCCGGGATGCGCGGGAACAGCACCACCGCTGGCACGCCGAGTGCGTGAGCCGCGCCAGCTTCCTTCACCAGATCCGCCATGCACCAACGCTGACAGCCCGGCATCGCGTCGATAGGCGTGCTGATATTTCCTTCCTGGAGGAAGAGGGGATAGATCAGATGCCCCGGCGTCAATTCCGTCTCGCGCACGAGATCACGGATGGCTGGCGACTGGCGATTGCGACGGGGACGGATGGGCAAATTCATGGTCTCTCGTAAACTAAGTCGTCTTTGAGAACTGGCAAGGTGCCTCGGAACGCGGGCTTTCTAGCCCATCACCCCTCAATCCCGTCCCTCATCTTAGTGGCCAGAGGCGCTCTCCGTCACATCCCGCCACTCTTCGGCGCTGCATCTTGCAGAGTTCCGGGAGGCTGAGTGGTAGTTCCGGGCACTGCGCTGGGGGCTGCGGCAGGAGCCGTACTCGGGGCGGTGCCCGCAGGTGCTGCGGCGGTAGGAGGTGTGGCGACGACGGGTGGGGGCTCGGGCTTCTTGAAGGGATCTTCCCAACGGTGCAACGCGCGTCCTGGACCTGGGGCTCCGATCTCTTGGAGGTAGGCGCTGCACTTATCATGCCAGTGATCGAGATTGGGTGGTGAGTTCGGCTTCTCGGCGGTGCGGGGGAAGATGAGGTAGGTCACTTTCAAATCGCTCTCGGGGCGGCGATAGGGTGTGGCTTTGTCATTGATGGTCTTGGCCATGAAGAGGGAGGCCTCGCCCATCTTCTGAGTGGGGCCGTAGTCGCCACAGATGGCGGGGTACATCTTGTCGCCATAGATCACGACGGCGTAGTCGCCCATCTGCGGAGTGTGCTTGTTGGTGTCTGCGTAACCACGGAATACGAGCGAGAGGACGATGAAGGGATCTTTCTCGGCGATGAGGCTGCTGCGGGCCTTCATGTCTTTGATCTCCAGCCCGAGCTGGTCGATCAGCACTTTGAGTTCGCGGTTCTTGTCGGCGGGCAGGCCCTTCACATTGAATTGCTCTTTGGCTTTCTTGAGCCGCTCCTCCCACTTGGCGAGCAGGGGGTTGGGCGTCTTGGTCCTCTTTGCCCAGGCGTAGCTGGTGAAGGGCTGGTAGTAGTCAGACATGAAGATGTACTCATCCAGCGTGGCCATGCGGTCGCCGTCGGAGCCATCGCACACGACATCCATTTCGGACTGGATGAGCATGGCCTTCCGCTTCGAGGTCGGGTGGGTGAGCTCCAGGATGGTCTCGCAGTCGAAAAAGTTGTGGCGGTCGAGGATTTTGTTCAGTCGGGTGAGGTCGCGCTGGATGGCGTTGGTCTTGTTTTCGTAGAGCTTGTGGTAAAAGCCGGAGACCTTTGCGGTCGGCAGCATAGCTTTGAGATCCGGCAGCAGCGAGGTCAGGGCTGGATTGACGCGGGCGAGTTCATCGACGGTTTGATTTGCCTTCGGCACGCGCACGCTGAGCTGGAATTCGGCTTTATAGGCCTCGGGGTTCAGGCGCTCCAGGCTGGCGTAAGTGCCCTGCTCGGTCAGCAACTTGGTCTTGATGGTGATGCCATTGAAAAAGGTGGCCACGTCGGCCTCCTTGCGCGGGATGTAGTCCTCCGGCAGAGGCGGCGGCGGGGCAGGCACCTCCTTGATGACTTCTTTGATGACTTCCTTCGGCACTTCGATGCGCCTTTCGACCTCCTTGGTGACGATCTGTGTCGTGGTCTTGCCAGCGCTGACGATCTCTTTGAGCCCCTGTTTGATCTTGCCTGCAAAGGGGGTGAACGGGATGACCAGCAGCAGCGCGATGATGACGAGCACAAGCAGTCGTATCAACGAACTGAACACGCCACGTTGCGGCGGTTTCGACCAGGGCGACGGGCCGTGGTTCTCGGACAATGGAGCGGTCTCGGGGGGCGGAAGGTTCATTCGAGGTCAGACTTTGCCGCTGGCATGGCGACGACGCAAGAACCAGCGCATCACTCGACGCGGCAGGTGGCGGAAAAGTGGTCCGGCGATGGAGACACCCAGCCCTGGGAAAACACAGGTCTTCCCCGCGCGCAGTCCCGCCAGCGTCTCCGCCACGACCTGGCTCGATGGGATGCGCAAGAGACCCTGCCCATCGCGGTTCGTGTCCGTGCCGTCAGTGCGCTTCGCCGTCTTGCTGAAGTTCGTCGGCGTCGGCCCTGGGCAAACGTAAGTCACCTGAATGCCGCGTGGCTCCAACTCAATGGCGATGCCCTCGCTGAAGCTGGTGACAAAGGCCTTCGAAGCCGCATACACCGCGAGGTCCGGCATCGGCAGCGTGCTGGCGAGCGAACTCACATTCACGATGCCCGCAGGTGCATTCGAGATCAGCACCGGCAGCAGCGCGTGAGTCAAAAGCACCACGGCACTCACATTCACCTCGATCTGCATCCGCAACTTGTCCGCCGTGGCGTCTTCGAGCGCGCCGTAGTCGCCGAGGCCCGCATTGTTGATGAGCAAATCCGGCTTCACCGCCGACTGCCGCACCCACTCCACCAGCACCGCACGCCCCTCTTCATTCCCGAGATCAGCCACGACCAGATACACCTCCAGCGTCGGCTTTAAAACAAGTAGTTCCGCCATCACCATCTCCAGCGCCTCCAGCCTCCGCGCCACGAGCACAAGGCAATGCGCCGAGGGAGCGAGCTGTCGTGCAAACTCCGCGCCGAGGCCGGAAGAAGCGCCCGTGATGATGGCGGTGCAGTCGTGAGTGTCGAAATTCATGCGTGGGCTTGCCTCTTGAAGAGTGGGCCGGATGCTGGCAGACAGCGCCATGACGATCAACCCGCTTTCCGAACAAACTCCCTTCACCACCAAGGACGGCAGCACCATCCGCAGCATCCTTGACCGCACGAACGCGCCCGTGGTGCATCAAAGTCTCGCCGAAGCCACCGTCCCCGTCGGACAGCCCACCGAGCGACACTATCACAAGCTAAGTGAGGAGTTTTACTTCATCCTCGAAGGACAGGGGACCATGGAGATCGACGGCGAAACCCGTGAGGTCGCCTCCGGCGACGCCATCCTCATTCCGCCAGGAGCCTGGCACCAGATAACGGCCGTGCAGACGCTGCGCTTCTTGTGCTGCTGCGCCCCGCCGTATTCACATGAGGACACTTACTTTACCTGAAAGGAGAAGATGCTGTGTGTGGCGAAAATCTAGTGGCTAGCCCATGGCTTCTGCCTTTTAGTGAAACAGACCGCCTTTCCCCACTGCCACGATACTCATCCTAGCAACTCTCTGACAGACGCGGAATGGAACCCACGCCCCACACCGATCTCCGCGCCTCCCAGGCTCGCCACCAGCTTCTGAGCTGTCTGCTGGATTACATTCCTGATCGGATTTATTTCAAGGACAAGGACGGTGCCTTCATCCTGGTCAGCCGCTCGGAGGCGGAATATCTTGGGGCAGTAAATCCAGGCGAGGTCATTGGCAAAACTGATTTCGATTTCTTCGAGGCGCCTCTGGCTCAAGCCTCGTTGGATGACGAACGCAGCCTGATGCAGACGGGGGATTCCGTTACCGGCAAGGAAGAGAAGAAGCTGCTGCTGGATGGCCGCACTGGCTGGGCACTGGTGGACAAGATCCCGCTGCGAGATGCCGAGGGCGCGATCATCGGCACCTGCGGCATCTCGAAGGACATCACCCGGCTCAAGGAAGCCGAGGAAGCGCTGCAACGTGCCAACGACACCCTTGCTGCCCAGAAAGCCGAACTCGAATGCACCATGGCTCTGCGCGAGCAGGCCGAGCGTGAGTTGCTGGCAGCCAAACATGAAGCGGAGGAGGCCAGCAAAGGCCTGGGCCCCTTTTTCCAGGTGGCTTTGGACATGCTCTGCATCGCAGGCATGGACGGCTACTTTAAGCGCATCAACCCAGCCTTCTGCTCCACGCTCGGATACTCGGAAGAGGAGCTTTTACTCAAACCCTTCACCGAATTCGTACATCCCGAGGATCAGGCCAAGACCGCTGCAGTGATGGTGGATTTGGGGTCCGGCAAGAACGTCGTCAATTTCGTCAATCGCTACCAGCACCACGATGGACATTACCTCTGGATCGAGTGGACCGCCGCTCCGAACAGCGATGGCTCAGAGATCTATGCTGCTGCGAGAAACATCACCTCGCGCATCCAGATCGAGGCGGAGCTGACCGAGGCCAGGCAGGCGGCTGAAGCAGCGAACCGGGCAAAGAGTTCCTTCCTGGCAAACATGAGCCATGAGATTCGCACACCGATGAATGGGGTCATCGGCGTGACCGAGCTGCTACTAAATACCGAGATGACGGCTGACCAGCGCGGCTATCTGAGTCTGGTCAGGCAGTCGGCGGATTCTTTGATGACCGTGCTCAATGACATCCTGGATTTCTCCAAGATCGAGGCGGGCAAGATGGAGCTGGAAAGGTATGAGTTTGATCTGCGTGACTCCATCGGTGACACACTGCAGTCGCTCGCCGTGCGCTCTGCGGAAAAGGGCATCGAACTCGCCTACCAGGTCCGTGCCGATGTCCCGGACTGCCTTGTGGGCGACCTCACCCGCCTGCGGCAGATCATCATCAATCTGGTGGGCAACGCGATCAAGTTCACGGCGCAGGGCGAGATCGTGGTCGAGATCGAAGTCGAGACGCTGACCAAGGATCAGGTGGTCTTGCACGTAGCGGTGCGGGACACCGGCATCGGCATCGCGAAAGAGAAGCAGGAGGATGTGTTTGAATCCTTCACCCAGGCGGAGGGCTCCACCACGCGCCGCTTCGGTGGCAGCGGTCTGGGATTGACGATCTCGCGCCAGCTTGCCGAACTCATGAAGGGGCGGCTCTGGCTGGAGAGCGAGCCAGGAAGGGGCAGCGTGTTTCACTTCACCGCCTTGTTTAATCTCGGCTCGCCGAAGCCTGCCCCAGCCCGCCAGATGCCGGAGACGCTGAACGATCTGCCGGTGCTTATCGTCGATGACAACTCGACCAACCGCACAATTTTGGAGCAGCAGGTCAGGAGCTGGGGCATGAAACCCACGCTTGCTGCCAGTGGCCCGGACGCTCTGCAAATCCTGGAGGATGCAAGGAACGCATCCACGCCCTTCAAGCTTTTGCTCATGGACTACATGATGCCTGACATGGATGGCATCGAAGTAGCGCGTCAGGCCTATCAACGTCTAGGAGAGCAAGCACCCAAGATCTTGATCCTCTCCTCCGGCAACAAAGTTGAAGAAAACACCAACTCTGCGGAGGTCGGCATCGAACGCTTCCTGACAAAGCCAGTGAAGCCATCGGACCTGTTCGATGCCATCACGCGTGTCTTCGGCAGCGCGACGAACGAAGACAAGTCTGTCATTTCCAAAGATGCGCCCGCTTCCCTGAGCCCAGGAAGAATGAATCTACTGCTCGTGGAGGATGGCCGGGTGAATCAGATCGTCGCCATGAAGCTGCTGGAGGATCGCGGACATAAGGTGACCCTGGCCACCAATGGTCGCGAAGCCGTGGACATCCTGGCGACGACCAGCTTCGACGCCATTCTCATGGACATTCAAATGCCCGAGATGAACGGCTACGAAGCGACGACGATCATCCGCCAGCGGGAACTTTCCTCAGGAAAGCATGTGCCCATCATCGCGATGACGGCCAATGCGATGAAAGGTGACCGCGAGCAATGTCTCGCCGCCGGGATGGACGACTACATCTCCAAGCCAGTGCATTCAGCCCACCTGTATGCCATCATCGAAAAGTATGCCGACCTGCATCCGCTGCGCGAGTCCGCGACGGACGTGGCTCCTCAGCCCCAGGAGCCCCAGGCCGATGCCGCAGCGTCCTTCGATGCCGAAGCATTCAGGACATCCATAGGTGATGACGCGCTCATGCGGGAGCTGATCGCGGTTTTCTTCGAGGACGCCCCCAGACTCATGACCGATGCACGTCTGGCGCTCACCCAGCGGAATGCCGAAGCGCTCCATCACGCAGCGCATTCTCTCAAAGGCATGGTGGGAAACTACTCCGCCACGCCTGCCTTCCGAGCTGTTTCCCTGCTCACGGACAGCACTCGCGCGGGTAAACTCAAGAAGGCGGGCAGCCTGCTCGCGGTGGCGGAAAAGGAGATGACAAGGTTGACGGTGGCTCTTGAGGAGTTTCTGAAACACCTCTAAGTCTCCCTTCATGCCGACAACCTCCGCCCAACCCCGAGTTCTCGTCGCCGAGGACGTCCGTGCCATCTCGATGCGGATCACGCATGTTTTGCAAGGAAGGGGGTATCAGGTGGAAGTAGCCACCAATGGCGAGGAATGTCTGGCCCTCATCGCCGCGCACAAGCCCGACCTCGTGATCCTGGATCTGATGATGCCGCGCATGAATGGCGTCGAGGTGCTCAAGCGCCTGCGGAGCAACCCGGAGACCGTCGATCTCCCCGTCATCATCTGCACGGCGAAGGACTTCAGCACCGAGATGAAGCACGTGCGGGAACTCGGCATCGCCGATGTGATCATCAAGCCCTTCGATCACGACACCCTCGCCGAGAAGGTGGATCATTGCTTTCACAAGTTCTGTGACATCGCCTCTCACAAAGCCCCAGCACCTCAAACTGCCGCGCCGATGTATGCGCCAACCTTTGAGGCCATGCGCGCACGCATAGTCCTCTGGGGCACACGCGGCTCCATCCCGGTGTCAGGCCCGCGCTACGTGCGCTATGGGGGGAACACCTCCTGCATGGAGTATGCATGTGGGAATGATCATCTCGTCTTTGATGCCGGGTCTGGCATCCGTGAACTCGCTTTTTCCCTCCTCTCCGGCGGCCCGCGACACCTGCATCTCTTCATCACCCACACGCACTGGGATCACATCCAGGGCTTCCCCTTCTTCACGCCCATCTACATTCCGGGTTACGAGATCACCGTTTATGGCGAGCGTGGCTTCGGAAAAAACCACGAGGCCCTGCTCAGCGGCCAGTTAGATCGCGATTACTTCCCCATCCAGCGTGAAGACCTGCGCGCCAAACTCAACTTCCGCTTCCTCGACGACGAGCCCATTTCCATCGGCGACATCAAAGTCACCCGTGAATTCACCCATCACCCCGGAGCCACCGTCGCCTTCAAAATCGAGCATCAAGGCCGCAAGATCGCCTATGTGCCCGACAATGAATTCCTGCATGGCTACACCGGCCCACCCCAGGACATCGGCAGAGATCATGAACTCGTCATTCCACAGGAACCAATGGTGGAATTCCTCACGGGCGTCGATCTGATGCTGCACGAGGCGCAATACCTCGCCCCCGAATACAGCAAGAAGATCGGCTGGGGGCACTCGAACCTCGCCAATGCCTGCGTGCTGGCCAAGCTCGCCGCCGTGAAGAAGTGGATCGTCCTTCACCACGATCCTGCCCACGACGACACCTTCCTGGACAACAAGCTCAACCTCACACGCCAGATCCTCAAAGAGATCGACTACCCCATCGAGGTGCTGCACGGGCATGATGGCATGGTGGAGTACCTGTGACTTGCCCAGTCCATGTCCGATCTGATCTCGCTCGAAAAGCGCCACCTCTGGCATCCCTTCACCCCCATGCAGGCCTGGTGCGCGGAGGAGCATGAGCCCCTCATGCTCGTCTCTGGCAAAGGCTGCACGCTCACGGATCAGCACGGGCGCGAGTATCTCGATGGCAACAGCTCCATCTGGACCAACATCCACGGCCACAGCCACCCCACCATCACCGCCGCCATCCGCACGCAGCTTGATTGCGTGGCGCACACCTCCTTCCTCGGCTTCACGCATGAGCCCGCCATTCAGCTTGGCAAACAGCTCGTCGATCTCCTTCCCGGCAGCGCTTTGAGCCGCGTCTTCTATTCCGATAACGGCTCTACCGCCATCGAGTCCGCTGTCCGCATGGCGCTCCAGTTTTGGAAACAAAACGACCATCCCGAGCGCGACGCCATCCTCGCCTTCGACCGCGCCTATCACGGCGACACCCTTGGCGCCGCCAGCGTCGGCGGAATTCCCATCTTCAAAGGCAGCGGCAACGACTTCGGGTATCGCGTGCAGCGCGTTCCGAATCTTGACACCCTCGACCTCCTGACTGTTGACCAAACCACCCGCCTCGCCGCCGTCATCATCGAGCCGCTGATCCAAGGCAGCGCTGGAATGCGTCTCTGGCCGAAGGGAATGCTCGCCCAGCTCAGCCAGTGGTGCCGCGAGCGCGACATCTTCCTCATCCTCGATGAAGTCATGACCGGCTTTGGCCGAACAGGTAGCATGTTCGCCTGTCAGCAGGAAGGCGTTGTGCCCGACTTCCTCTGCCTCGCCAAAGGCATCACCGGCGGCTATCTCCCGCTCGCCGCCACCATGACCACCGAGCGCGTGTTCGAGGGCTTCATCGGTGAAGGACGCGCTTTCTACTACGGCCATAGCTACACCGCCAACCAGCTCGGCTGCGCCGCTGCGCTCGGCAGCTTGCAGGTCTTCCGCGAAGAGCAGGTGATGGAGCATCTGCCCGCCAAAATCGCCCGCTTAACCGAGCTATTGCAAAGCCTGCGCGATCTCCCCAGCGTCATCGACATCCGCCAGTGCGGCCTCATCGCCGGGATCGAGATCGGCCCCTATCCGCTCGAGGAACTGCGCGGTGTCAAAGCCTGCCTCGCCGCGAGAAATCACGACCTGCTCACACGGCCCATCGCAGACACCCTCGTCCTCATGCCGCCGCTTTCTGTGACTGACGATGAAATGACCCGCATGGTGCAGGCGCTGCGTTTGGGGATCGAAGAAGCCTGTCTCTGAATAGTTCGGAGCCCCGTCTCCAGACGGCTCTTTGAAGGTTGCCATCTCAGGAGACTCCCATTCCGCCTGAAGGCGGGGCTCCGAACGCAGAAGTTCCCAGCCGCAGCTCACGTTCATGGTTGTCCGGTTTTCGCGCTTGCTGCGGGAACCTACATCCGACTCGACATGAAACGTCTCCTCGCCCTCCTTCTCAGCCTCACTGCCATCGCTTCCGCCCAGCTCCCGCTGGAACTCAAGCCCGACACCCGCATCTGCCTGATCGGTAACTCGCTCTTCGACCGGATGCGCGATGACGGCCAGTTCGAAGCCCTGCTGCATCAGCGTTTCGCCAAACAAAAACTCAGCGTCCGCAACCTATCGTGGTCAGCCGATGAAGTGGCACTGCGCCCCCGCCCCGATGGCTTCGGCGATCTCAATCAGCACCTCACAGAACACAAAGCCGACGTTATCCTCGCCGCCTTTGGTTTCAACGAGTCCTTCAAAGGCGAAAAAGGCGTCGCCGAGTTCGAGACCCTGCTGAAGTCGTTTTTGATCGAGTTGCAGAGCCATCGCTACAATGGGAAGTCGGAACCGGTGATCGTACTCGTCTCTCCCATACCTGCTGAGAAACCTCACGAGCATCTGAATACCCAGATCAAACTCTACTCTGACGCGATGAAGAAAGTCGCCGCCGCCGAGAAGGTCGCCTTCGCGGATGTCTTTAACAGCGAGCCGCATACTACCAACGGCGTCCACCTCAACACTCAAGGCTACGCCGCCTTCGCTGAGCGTCTCTACAACCAACTCATCCAAGAGACCGCTCCAAAGCTCAACGAAGCCGTCCGCGCCGCCGTCGTCGAAAAGGAGGACAAATTCTTCCAGCACTACCGCCCGCTGAACTACTTCTACATCAAAGGCGGTCGCATGGAGCCCTACGGCGTCGTGAACTTCCCCGGCGAATTGAAGAAGCTGCTTCAGATGACCGAAGCACGTGACCAAGTCATTTGGGACATCGCTCCCGGCAAAACATCGGTCCCATCCGTCGCATCCGTCCCATCCCTTCCCGACGACAGCAAAACCGAACCTCTCCCCGTCATCACCGGAGACCGCCCCATCAACGAATGGCTCTCCCCCGCCGCGGAACTCGCCGCCTTCAAGATCGACCCGCGCTTCGAGGTCAGCCTCTTCGCCTCCGAAGAAGACTTCCCGGACCTCTTTGTGAAGCCCATCGCCATCCGCTTCGATGGCAAAGGCCGCCTATGGGTCAGCACCAGCACCACCTACCCGCAAATCATGCCCGGCGAGGCCCCGCAGGACCGTATCCTGATCCTCGAAGACACCAACGGCGACCACCGCGCCGACAAATGCAGCGTCTGGGCCGATAAACTCCAAATTCCTCTTAGCTTCGAGTTCGGCAACGGCGGCGTCTTCATCTCCGACCAGCCGCACCTCACCTTCCTCAAAGACACCGATGGCGATGGCAAGGCCGACCACCGCGAAAAACTCCTCACCGGCTTCGGCACCGAGGACAGCCACCACGCCTTGCACGACTTCGTCTGGAGTCCCGAGGGCGATCTCATCTTCCGCGAGAGCATCTTCCATCACAGCCAGGTCGAGACGCCCTACGGCCCCGTCCGCGCCCGCGAGAGCAGCTTCTTCCGCTACACACCCGCCAACAGCCGCCTGCTCGCCTTTGGCAGCTACATGAGCACGAACCCCTGGGGTATCACCTTTGATGATTGGGGCTTCCACGTCGGCAGCCATCCCGTCTTCGCCAGCGCGGTTCATGCGCTCAATGCGCCCTATCCCGACATCCACATCCCCGCCGGGAACTACTTCCCTGCCTACAGCGGCACCTGCGGCCAGGAATTCCTCACCAGCAGCCACTGGCCCGACGACCTGCGCAAAAAGCACTTCATGCGCGTGCGCTACAAACCCACCAACGAAGTCGAGCTGCACGAATGGGTGGAGCACGACACGCACTTCGAGGAAAAGAAAGTCGGCATCGTCTTCCAGAGCACGAATTTGAGCTTCATCCCCGTGGACATCCAGCAAGGCCCCGACGGCGCGATGTACATCGCCGACTGGTACAACCCCGTCAAAGGCCACGCCCAATACTCCCTCCGCGACACCCGCCGCGACAAAAAATCCGGCCGCATCTGGCGCATCACCGCCAAGGATCAAAAACTCGATGAAGCGCCGAAGATCGCCGGAGCGAGCATCCCCGAGTTGCTGGATCTGCTGAAGAGCGAAAACTACCGCACGCGGTATCGCGCGAAGGTGGAGCTGAGGGAGAGGAAGCCCGAAGATATTGGCTCAAAAATTATGGAGGCGATTCGTCTCGAAACTACAAAGCAAATCGGAGGGAATATTGATAGAGTCGGAGGGACTCGATTCCTTTCTGATTTCACGAATCTCGAGCTGATGTGGGTAGCTCAGCAGGCCAAAAACTGGGCACCTGCTGATTGGATCGCCGACAACGAATTCGAGACATTGCGAAAGATGGCATTCCTCAATGCGAACCCCAAAGTGAGAGCAGTCGCAGCACGCACACTTAGATTCAAATCGGAGATGAAAGGACGTCTAGTTCAAGTTGCCAACGACCCCAGCGGTCTCGTCCGCCTCGAAGCGGCCATCGCGGCGAGTTACATCGGCACGCCGGAGGCCTTGGAGGCCGCGCTCGATCTGCTGAAGCACCCGATGGACCCTTACCTCACCTACGCGCTGCGCACTTCGCTCGACAGCCACACGCTGCAGCCGCTTTGGAAGGGCAACGCCGCCTTCATGGCGAAGCATCCCGAACTCGAAAAATTCCTCAAAGACAGCGAGCCGACCAAACCCGCTCTCATGGCGAAAAAGAAGAAGCCCGAGCCGCCGAACCCCTTCGACGCGCAGCCCGGCCTGCAAACCATCACCATCAAGACCATCCCCGAGCGCCTGCTCTACGACCTCCGCGAGTTCAAAGTCGCCCCCGGCACACCCGTGAAGCTCATCTTTGAAAACCCCGACGTCACCCCGCACAATCTCCTCATCGTCCAGCCCGGCGCGGCGGACGAAGTCGGCATGGCCGGCAACGAAATGGCCAAAACGCCCGACGGCTTCGCCAAAGGCTTCATCCCCGACTCCCCGAAGATCCTGCACAAGACCCAGATGCTCAACCAAGGCGACAGCGAGACATTGCGCTTCACCGCACCGGCCACGCCCGGCAAATACCCCTACATCTGCACCTTCCCCGGCCACTGGCTCGTCATGAAAGGCGAGATGGTGGTGGAGTGAGTTGGCCCACGAAACACACGAAATGACACGAAAAATTTCAGTCATCTGATCCAGAAGTTTCGTGCTTTTTCGTGTATTTCGTGGGCAGAATTCCCCACCATGAGAACACGCAAAGAGATCATCTACGCGGAGGAGGCTTACCGCATCGTCGGAGCCTGTTTTGAGGTTTACAAGAACAAAGGCTGTGGTTTCAACGAGCCGCTTTATCAAGAATGCCTCGAACTGGAACTCGGCCTCCAGCACATCCCCTTTGAATCTCAGGTTCAGCTTCCGCTCGATTACAAAGGCACCCGACTCAAGCAGCGCTTCATCCCTGACCTCATCTGCTTCGGCAAGATCATCGTCGAACTCAAGGCCGTGTCCTCTCTCTGCGACGAACATCGCGCCCAAGTGCTGAACTACCTCAACGCCACGGGCTACAAACTCGGCCTTCTCGTCAACTTCGGCCACTACCCAAAGATGCAGATCGAGCGTTTGGCACTTTAGCGACCCACGAAACACACGAAATGACTCGAAAGTTTTAATCCTCATATCTCTGATTCTGTTTTCGTGACTTTTCGTGTATTTCGTGGGCACTCCTCTTCATGACCTACCTCGACGCCAATGCCACAACCCCGCCAGACCCGGCGGTGGTGGAGGCGATGCTGCCGTTTCTGACGCAGCACTTTGGCAATGCGTCATCGAGCCATGCCTCAGGACGCCGTGCAAGGCGGGCACTGGAAAAG
>JBIKIA010000289.1:0-6214 GCA_044361885.1 Prosthecobacter sp.
CATCCAGGCACAGGCGGAAGAAATCATCTTCACCAGTGGAGCCACGGAGAGCATCAACAGCGTGCTGCTCTTTGCTCAACAAGAGTGGCCGGAGCGCGCGCTGCTGATCATCAGCAGCGTGGAGCACGCCGCCGTGGTGGAAGGCGCAGCGCGCTGGGAGCAGCAAGGAGGTCGGGTCAAAAGGGTGCCCGTGGATGCCAATGGCCTCATTCAGCTCGATGTCCTGAAAGCAGCGCTGGAGCCTGGGAATACAGCACTGGTCTCCATGATCTGGGCAAACAACGAAACCGGTGTCGTGTCACCAATGGCAGAGATCGTGGCGCTGGCGCATGAGGCAGGAGCGCTCGTTCATGCCGATGCGGTGCAGATGGCTGGCAAGCTGCCGCTGAACATCACGAGCGTGCCTGTGGACTACCTGAGTTTGAGCGCCCACAAGATGCATGGTGTGAAGGGCTGCGGAGCCTTGTTTGTGAATCGGCGCGCGCCTTTTCGCCCTCGGCTCATCGGTGGAGGCCAGGAGTCGGGACGGCGCAGCAGCACGGAGAATGTGCCGGGCATCGTGGCGATCGGCGTGGCAGCGGAACTCTCAGCCACCCAAGACGCACAGACCCTTTTGAAACTGCGGGATGAGTTCGAACAATGTCTGCTCGCAGGCTGGCCCGGAGCACTGGTGCATGGGGCATCGGCTCCGCGTCTGCCGAACACAACGAGCCTCTGCCTTCCAGGTGTGGATTCGGCTGGGATGATCATCCTCCTGGATCAGCGCGGCATCGAGTGCTCCGGCGGATCAGCCTGTCACACGGCGTCGCTGCATCCCTCGCATGTCCTGGAGGCGATGGGGTATGATGCGGCTCATGCTTCCAGCACACTGCGGTTTTCTTTGTCGCGGATGAATACTCGCGAAGAAGTGCTGGCAGCAGCGGATGAGATCCTCCGAGCAGCGCGACATGTCACGGAGCAGATGGGCGTGCTGGCCTGATCAACTGATCTTCACCACGCCGACGGTGGCGTTGTCCTGACGATCAAAATTGATGCGGCGGATGGCGAAGAGGATGGCGTCGGCGATCTTGTCCGCCGTGGTGTGCTTTCCAAAGCTGAGCAACTCTTCAAGTGCCTTGTGCTCCAGGGTGAAGATGCCATCGCTCGCGGCGATGACGATGTCGCCAGACTTCATCTGCATGGGCTCAGGCGGGAAGTCGATAAGCGCCATCGGGTAACCGAGCACGGCGCTTTGCAGCGTGTGGCGCTCGGGATGCACGGCGGCTTCCTCCGGGGTGAGCAGGCCCTGCTTCACGCGCTCTTCAATGATGGGCGTGAGCGAGTGGTCAGCGTTCAAACGATGGAGTTGCCCAGTGCGGTAAAGGAAGAGTGGTGAGTCACCGACGCTGATCCATTCCAGACGCTCCCGCGAGACGAGCACGGAGAGCATCGTCGTGCCCATCGGCGGAGCGATGGAGGGCATGCGCGCGGTGATCATGCCGATGGTTTCATTGGCCGTGTCCAGCGCAGTGCGCAGGCGGAAGCTCTGGCTGCCGGGATGCTCGTGAAAGGCACGCACAAAAGCATTCACGGCAATGTAGCTCGCGACACTTCCACCAGCGTGGGCTCCAAGACCATCACCAACCACGAGAAGCAGGCGCTGGAGCGAATGCTCGCCAGATTCGGCGGCATCGGCAAAGGCGTAGTAGTCCTCCTGGTTTTCGCGTTTACCGCGATACTGGCGTGCTGAAAAATCCTGCTCCTGAAGAAAGGGCAGAGCCTCGGTAAAGGCTGGCAGGATGGCGGTCGGAACGGAGGCGGTGGCGGTCACTCGGCGGAGAATTGGAAGACGGTAGTGTGCTCGTAAGTCTCACCAGGGCGCAGCACGGGGCTTGGGAACTGAGGCTTGTTCGGGCTGTCGGGGAACTTTTGCGTCTCCAGGCAGAGCCCGTGGCGCTTTTCATACACATGGCTGGACTTGCCCTTCACGCCTTTGAGATGGTTGCCGCTGTAAAGCTGCACGCCGGGGTCGGTGGTGCGCACTTCCATGACTCGGCCGCTCTTTGGGTCCTTCAATCGGGCCGCGAGTTTCAGCCCTGTTCCTTTGAGGACGTAGTTATGATCATAGCCGATGCCTTGGACGAGCGGCTTGTAGTCCGCGCTGATGCGTTCACCGATGATGTGCAGTTTGGTGAAGTCGAGCGGGGTTCCGATCACGCTGTCGAGCTCACCCGTAGTGATCAGATTGTCATCTGTGGCGGTGAACTGATCCGCTGGGATCATGATCTCGTGCCCGAGGATGTCGCCACTGCCTTCACCGGCGAGGTTGAAGTAGCTGTGGTTCGTGAGGTTGATGACCGTCGGCTTGTCCGTGGTGGCACGGTAATCGATGCGCAGTTCGTTCGCCTCCGTCAGTGTGTAGGTGACGATGCTGTCGAGCTTGCCGGGGAATCCTTCCTCGCCATCCGCGCTGGTGTAGCGCATCTCGATGGCGTTCTTGTCAGCAAGCACCGTGGTTTTCCAGACCTGCTTATCAAAGCCGACCTTGCCGCCGTGGATGTGATTTTTCCCCGAGTTTGCCGTGATCGGATACTCCACTCCGTCGATCTTGAAAGAAGCCCCGCCGATGCGGTTCGCATAGCGACCTGTGATGGCTCCGAAAAAGGGATGCTTCTCCAGATAAGGTGCAAGGGTATCAAAGCCGAGCACGACATCGGCAAACTGGCCTGCTTTGTCCGGCACTTTCAGTGAGACGATGATGCCGCCCCAGTTCGTGATGCGCGCCTCGACGCCTTTCGAGTTCTTGAGGGTGAAAAGCTGCACGTCATCCCCCGCAGGCGATTTCCCCCAAACCTCGGAGGTCACGGTGGCGTGAATGTGAGCAGTCATGGAGATGAGCAAAGCGGCGAGAACGCAGATTTTCATGGTGGGTGACGGATCGGTCTCGGTTTCTTGTTCTCAGAAGTGCCCGAGATCGACAAGCCTAAAGTCCAGGCGTTGCAATTTCGCTGCTTATTAAGCGAGGCGACCGCAGCACTGTTTGAACTTCTTCCCACTGCCGCAGGGGCATGGGTCGTTGCGGCCGATGTTGCTTGGCACCGCCTTACGCTGGGGCTGAGGCATGGCACTCGGGAGGATGAGCTTCGGACCTTCACGACCGGCGTCATGAGGCTTGGGCTTCTCTTCCTCCTTGGGCTGCGCGGGACTGCTGCCAGGGACTGGCAGACCGTTGTCACGGAAGAACTGAGCCATCTGCGCCATCTGCATCTGATGGTAGGCGATGAGTTCGTTGGCGCTCTTGAAGAGGTTGTGCAGGACCTCGGCATTGATGCTGCGCATGAGTTCGGAGAAGATGGAGAAGGCCTCCTGCTTGAACTCGATGAGCGGATCTTTCTGCCCGTAGGTGCGGAGCATGACGCCTTCCTTCAACGCATCGAGCGCGAGGAGGTGCTCCTGCCAGAGACGGTCGATGGCGTTGAGCATGATGCGACGATCAGCTTCCTGCACCATCTCGGGGTGGAAGCCTTCGAGCTTCATGTCGTAGGCTTGAAGCACCTTTTCCTTCACCCAGTCACCCTGGGCGGCAAAGTCGAGCGCCTTGAATTCATCGGAGATCTCGCGGAGGCCGATGGGGAAGGTGGTGTTCAGCCACTGAAGCAAGTTTTCGTAATCCGGCTCCAGATCGCTGCCCTTTTCGCTCGGCAGGAAATCGGCGAGACGGTCGCGAATGCCTTGCTCGACGGAATCGTTGACGAGGAGACGCGGGTCGTTGCTTTCCAGGGCGTCGTTACGGCGTTCGTAAATGACTTCGCGCTGCTGATTCATCACGTCGTCGTATTCGAGCACGCGTTTGCGGCCGACATAGTTGCGCTGCTCGACACGCTTCTGGGCGGTCTCGACGCTGCGATTCAGCCAAGGATGCTGAAGCTCTTCGCCCTCGGCCATGCCGAAGCGTTCCATGATCTTCGTCATGCGCTCGGCGGCGCCGAAGTTGCGCATGAGGTCGTCCTCGAAGCTGAGGAAAAATTTGCTTTCGCCGGGGTCACCCTGACGGGCGCAGCGTCCACGAAGCTGACGGTCCACGCGGCGGGATTCGTGACGCTCGCTGGCAATGACCATGAGTCCGCCGAGTTCGGCGACACCTTCGCCCAGCTTAATATCGGTGCCTCGACCGGCCATGTTCGTGGCGATGGTGACAGCGCCTTTTTGTCCGGCACGGGCCACGATCTCGGCTTCCTGGCGGTGATACTTGGCATTGAGGACAGCGTGCGGGATTTTTTGCAGCTTCAGCATTCGGCTGACGGTTTCCGAAGCATCAACGCTCGCGGTGCCGACGAGCATTGGCTGGCCTTTGGCGTGGCGCTCGTGGATCAGGGCGATGACGGCGTTGTACTTCTCACGGCGTGTTTTGTAGATGCTATCGTTCTGATCGACGCGCTTCACGGCCTGATTCGTCGGGATCGTGAGCACATCGAGGCCGTAGATGTCATGGAACTCGGCCGCGTCGGTTTCAGCAGTGCCGGTCATGCCGCCCAGCTTCATGTAGAGGCGGAAGTAGTTCTGAATCGTGATGGTGGCGTAGGTCTGCGTTTCAGCATCGATCTGCACGCCCTCCTTGGCTTCCACGGCTTGATGAAGACCATCACTCCAGCGGCGGCCCGGCATCTTGCGGCCGGTCTGGCTGTCCACGATGATGACTTTGTTTTCTTCGACGACGTATTCGACGTCCTTCTCATACAAGCAATAGGCGCGCAGGAGCTGGCTGATCTGATGGATGCGCTGGCCCTGGAAGGAGAGGCGATCCTGAAGTTCAGTCTTCTTCGCGAGCTTCTGCGCATCGGTCGTGGTCTTGTCGCCATCGATCTCGGAGTAAAGCGTGGCGAGGTCGGGCAGCACGAAGGCTTCGGGTTCATCGGGATTGAGGAACTCGCGGCCTTTTTCAGTGAGGTCTGCATCGTGCGTTCGCTCTTCGATGAAATAGTAGAGATCCTCTTTCAGAGTGAAGAGTTCCTTCTTCTGCGAGTCTTCAAAGGTGCGCAGCTCGGCCTTCTCGATGGCACGGCGCAGTTCAGGTTCTTCCATGCAGCGCATGAGGCCACGGTTCTTTGGCTGGCCGAGTTTGACCTGGAAGAGCTTGCGACCTGCCTCTTCGGATTCGCCTTTCTCCATGAGCGCTTTGGCTTCGGAGACGAGGCTGTTGCAAAGGGTATTTTGACGGCGGACGAGCTGGTCCACGAGGGGCTTGTAGCGCTCGAACTGATGATTACTTTCCGCCGAGGCCACGGGGCCGGAGATGATGAGCGGCGTGCGGGCTTCATCAATCAGGACGGAGTCCACTTCATCCACGATGGCGAAGTAGTGGCCGCGCTGCACCTGCTGATCCTTGCGGGAGGCCATGCCGTTGTCGCGCAGGTAGTCGAAGCCGAACTCGCTGTTCGTTCCGTAGGTGATGTCGCACTCGTATTGCTGGGCGCGGATGTTGCTCTGCTGATCGTTCTGGATGCAGCCGACGGTGAGGCCGAGGAACTTGTAGAGGTAGCCCATCCACTCCGAGTCACGTCGGGCGAGGTAATCATTCACCGTGATGACATGCACGCCGCGTCCGGTGAGTGCATTCAAAGTCACTGGCAGTGTGCCGACGAGGGTCTTGCCTTCCCCGGTGGCCATCTCGGCGATCATCCCGCGATGCAGAGCCACGCCGCCGACGAGCTGCACGTCGAAGTGAATCATGTTCCACTTCAGGGGAGTGTCGCAGACGATGTGTTCCTGGCCGCATAGACGACGTGCCGTGTTTTTCACGACGGCATAAACTTCAGGCAGGATGTCGTTGAGCATCTTTGACTCGATAGCAGCGAACTTCGGCTGTATCTCATTCCAGGCATCGCGCGCTTTGTCGATACGGGCCTTTTTGTCGTCCATGCTGGCACCATTCCAGGCGCTCTCGGCGAGGTAGCTGTCATCCAGGCCGGGGAAGTGCGGCTTCAGCGCACCAAAATAGCCAGCCACATGCTTTAAGCACTCATCCACCGCCTGCTCATCAGCAATGCGCAGGGACACGCCGCCGAGGAATTTCGGTGTGTGAAAGGCGCGGAACTCAGCCTTCCACCGTGCCACGCGCTCACGCAGGGTGTCATCGGATTCATTTTGAAGCTGCGCTTCGAAGCGGTTGATCTCGGCCACGACTGGCTGCAGACGCTTGACGGTGCGCTGGTTCTTGGTGCCGATGATTTTTTTG
>JBIKIA010000761.1:0-3004 GCA_044361885.1 Prosthecobacter sp.
CATCGGCGGGGGGCGCACTGCTTGTCAGTCACAAGCAACGCCATTTCCTCAACATAGTGAGACTCCTCGCCGAACGATGCGCGGAGCCATGGACGGTGGAGCGAATCGCTGCCGAGGTGGGCCTCAATTCCGGTTATGCCATGCGCCTCTTCCATGAAATTGGTGGCATCAGTATCATTGCCTGCCTCACACAGCAGCGTGTCGCTCTCGCTCAACGCCTCCTGCTCACCACCGATGCAAAGATTTTGGACATCGCCTTCGAGAGCGGCTTTGCAAGTGTCAGCTCGTTCTATGAGATGTTTGCCCGGACCTGCGATCAGTCGCCTGCGAAGTATCGGCGGTTGATGCGAGACGCCAAGGCGTCCCGCTTGACGAAGTCATAGCGCCTTTGGTTCGCGGGGTCCTGCGTCTTCTTGGTCTGCCAAAAATCCAAGACCTGTCGTTCGTGCGGTCCGTAGCGGACATTCGCCAGGGTGGGAGGTGGCAGCGGATAAGGTGGCGACCCTTCGCTGGGTTTTGCGGCTTTGTCCTGAGCGGGAGCTGCCACCGGCGCGAGCAGCAGGGCCATGGAGAGCGCGAGAAAGTGCTTCATCGGGGGATCGTGGTTTACTTCGTCACCGCAGGAACAGGCCAGTCATCCGTGCGGAAGGGTGAGGCAGGCAAACCCGCGCCATTCGCGAGGCTGTAGTCGGGCCAGTCTTTCCACGCATAACGAACGGCCACGGGCTGCGCGCCATCGTGGATCTGCCACCACCGGCGCATGCTCTCCGGGCCGGAAACCACCTTTCCATCCGCCAGCCAGCCATAGGAGGCCCAGTTCTTCATGAAGGCCGCCTCGTCGGAAAAATCCTCCTTCCAGCGGCCTCCGCGGCCTCCAGCCGGGCGAATGCCATCAGAAGGGAAAACAAACACAGTAGGAGTTTCATCATGGGGCCGAAAAACACACGCAGGTGGAACCCCTTTTTGCTTTTGGAGGGCTCCGCAGCACAATGGTCCATGGTTGATGTCGGAAAAGACATGGTCACTGCTCTCGCTTTGTCCCCAGTGGCTCGATGCTCACGTCGTCATACCACGTCGCAAGCACGGTCTTGCCATTGCCACCGACACCGAAGCCGATGCTCGTCTTGGGCACATCGCCGGAGAGCGTCGTGTATTGGAGCACGGGCTGGGCATCGAGGATGACACGGAGTTCCTTGCCACGCACCTCCACGGCGAGATCATGCCAGACGTCCGGTGCGATCACCGTCTTCGCCGTCTTCGCGTAAAAGAACCGCCGATTCCACACGCCCTTCTTCTTCAGTTCCTCCGCCTCCGGCGAGCCCTTCGGGTGCAGCACATCATTGTCCGCCGCCACCACGCTGTCGGTGCGGATGTGCAGGCTCACCACATTGAAGACCTTTTCCAAAATCGGGTTCGGCCCGCGAATGCCGACAGCCGCCATCCCGCCGACGGGCAGCTTGAAGCGGCAGCGCAAGCGCACGTCCTGACCGGCTACGTCGCGCGAGATACCGGAGCCGTGCTTCTCCTCCGGGAAGTTCTGCCCACGCAAAGCTCCATCCACGATTTGCCACCACTCCGGCCGCGAATCCTTCCCGCCAACCGGTTTGCCGAGCGGATTCTTCGCATCAATGCCACTCGCTAAGAATCCATAGCTCGACCAGTTCTTCGCGAACGCGACTGGATCCGAGAAGTCATCCTTCCAACGCGAGAGGTCAGGCTTGTCATTGGTTGCGTGGAGTGCTGTCTGCGGAGCCAGCAGCAGGGCGGCGAGGAGGGTGAGTGTGTGTTGCATGTGCGTGTTATTTGGCTACGACGGTTTCTCCAAAGACGGTGAACTCGGCGACACCGGGGGTGATGCCTTTTGGTGAACCGAGGATGATCAACCGAGCACGGGTGCCGGTGGTGGGCTTGCATTCGCGGTAGTCGATGAGCAGGTCTTCGGTGCTTTCGCTGCGGTCGAGGATCGTGGTCCACTGATCTTTGGCGGTTTCGAGTTCCACGCGGTAGCGGAAGGGGCCGGGCTTCACGTCGTGCTTCGTGTCGAGGCCGATGTCTCGCCAGATGAGGCGCACGGCGTGGATGGTGGCGGGTGCGCCGAAGGCGCTGGTGAGCGTCGGCTGCGTGTCGCCTTCGGCAGGCTGCCACCAGGTGCGCATCTCGTTGTCCACGGCGAATCGGCCCTGGAGGTTCGGTGCATTGGTGGACCCGAGCGCGTGCATGAAGCCATTGATCGGGAGCCAGCCGGTAGCGGCGGATTTCGTGTCCGGTGTTTTCCCCGGCAACCACTGCGGGAGCGAAGTGGCCCCGTTGACGACGAGTTCGCCGTTGGCATCGATCTCCGCGCGATCCATGCCGATGCGGCGCTCGAAGCTGTGAACCACACCCGCACGGATCGTGTAGAAGGCCCAAAGTTGATTCTCCGGCCCGGCCACGATGCTACCGGAGGCCGTGCCGGTGAGGAGGCCCTCGGTGGTGCGCAGAATCGGATTGTGCTTCTGCGGCGTGAAGGGTCCGAGCGGTGATGATGCCACGCTGCAACCCATCGCGTAGGTGCGGTATTGAGTGCCAGCGGCGCCGTAAGTCAGGTAGTATCGGCCGTTGCGCTTCAGCATCCACGCGCTCTCCAGCCAGCCTTTGTTCGGGTTTTGGTTCCATTCGCCATGGGCCTCCCAGGGGCGGTCCTTTGGATTGAAGTCAATGAAACGCACGGGCGCAGTGAGAGGCTTCGTCGGGTCAGCGGCGTCGAGTTCCACGCCCCAGATGCCAGCCGTTTCCGACACGCCGAAGTAGAGGTAGAGCCGCCCGTCATCATCGGAGAAGAGCATCTTGCCCCCAAGCCGCGGAACTTTGCCGCTGGGCTTGAGCTGCAAGTCGCCGATCTTCTCAAACGGCCCCAGAGGCGATGCGGAGGCGTAGAGTGTGGCGGAGTTGTTGGCGAAGAGGAACCGGTCGCCATGACGCACGACGGTGGGCGGGTAGCCGATCTCGCGCACATTGATCGGAT
>JBIKIA010000303.1:0-6032 GCA_044361885.1 Prosthecobacter sp.
GGATGCTGCCTGTCGTCGGGTTGGCGCTGCCGAGCTTGAGATTGGCTCATCCGAGCTTGGGACTGGCTCATCCGAGCTTGAGGCTGGCTCATCCGAGCTTGAGACTGGCTCTGCCAATCCTGAGACTGGCACGGCCTCTCTTGAGACTGGCGGAGCGCGGAGCGCAAGACTGGGAGACGCGCTTTGCGCGGAGACTCTGATCTCCAAGCCTCCGCGCAGAGCGCGTCTCGCGGCGCAGCCGCTCTCCAAGTCTCAAAGTCTCTCAGCCTCCGTGCTATGCACGGCTCCGTGCTATGCACGGCTCCGTGCTATGCACGGCTCCGTGCTATGCACGGCTCCTTGCTATGCACGGTTCGCGGCGAAGCCGGAAACTCAGGGCCGCGAGGAGGAAGGTGCCGGCGATCATGAGGGTGCTGAGGGCGTTGATCATGGGGAGGCTGCGGCTGGTTTTCATCATGCTGGCGACACGCAGGGGCAGCGTCGTGGTGCCGGGGCCGGAGACGAAGAAGGTGATGACGTAGTCGTCGATGCTGAGGGTGAAGGCCAGCAGGGCTCCGGCGAGGATGCCGGGCATGAGCAGCGGCAGCAGCACGTGGCGCGTGGCCTGCCAGCGGCTGGCCCCGAGATCGCGCGCGGCATCGAGCAGGGTGAAGTCAAAGTCCTGGAGGCGGGCGAGCACGACCATGGTGACATAGCTGAGGCAGAAGGTCGTGTGAGCGATCCACAGGGTGAGCATTCCGGTCTCCACCCCGAGCGCGACAAAGAGGGCGAGGAGCGACATGCCCATCAAGATGTCCGGCAGGGCCAGCGGCAACGTGATCAGCGTGTGATGCACGGTTTGCAGCCATGAGCGGCAGCGATGCAGCGCCAGCGCAGCCAGGGTGCCGAAGATCGTCGACGTCAGGGTGGCCGCGGTGGCGATCTTCAACGTCACGAGGAGCGAATCCCAGACTTCATCGGCGGCCCAGAGCCGATCATACCACTTCAGGGTGAAGCCCTCCCAGGCACCGCCAAAGCGGGATTCATTGAAGGAGTTCACCACCAGCACCACCAGCGGCGCGTGGAGAAAGATCAGCACCAGCAGGGTGAGGATGGCAGGAATGCGGGAGCGCTTCATGCCCTGGCCCTCCTTTCCCGCCAGCTCATGAGCAGCACCGGCACCAAAACAAAGAGCAGCAGCGCCCCGGACAGCGAGCTCGCCAGCGGCAGATGCCGGTCCGTGAAGGCCCGCTGGACGATCTTGTTTCCCAGCATCTCATCACTGGTGCCGCCAACAAACTGTGGGATCACATACTGCCCGAGCGTGCAGACAAAGACGATCACCGCCGCTGAGATCAGCCCCTGACGCACACCGGGCATGAACACCCGACAAAAAGCCTGCCAGCCCGTGGCCCCGAGATCACGCGCGGCGTCGATGAGATGGAAGTCGAACTTCTCCGCTGCCGCGTAGAGCGGCAGGATGGCGAAGGGGAGCTGCGTGTAGATCATGACCAGCAGCACCGCGCCGCTGTTGTTCAAGAGCAGCGTGTCCTCCGTGCCGAGATGCAGCCAGACGAGCAGATGCTTCACCGGGCCGTCTGGATGCAGCAGCGAGCGCCAGGCAAAGATGCGGATGATGAAGTTCGAGAGAAAGGGCAGCACCACGAGCATGAGCAGCGCATTCCGCCATCCCGGCGTGCAACGCGCCATGTGCCAGGCCATCGGCAGCGCCAGTAGAAGACAGGCAAGCGTCGTCGCCAGACTCATGCCGAGCGTGCGCCAGACCACCGGCAGATACACGGGATCAGCCAGCAGTTTCACCGTTTCCAGCGTCCAGCCCTCCGCCACTCCGCCGCGCAGATCGGTGGCGCGAAAGGCCAGCGTCAGGGTGATGACACAGGGCAGCGCAAAGAAGAGCAACAGCCAGCCCAGCGATGGCAGGGTGGCGGTGATTTCTCGGCGGCGTGGCGAACTCATGAGGCAGAACTTGGGGAGATTAGTTCGGATCTCAAACTATCCATTGTCATTCAACGGGTGGAGCGACCCAGGGCGACCGCACACGAAACTCCACCTCAGTCACCGTCTCTGCCAGCAGGGTAAGATTCCACGACTTTGCCTCTGGTGGAAGATTCAGGCTGTAGGTCACCCCCATTCATCGATCCACCTACCGGACCGCTGACTACTTGGCGTCGCCCCAGCCTTGGATGATCCACCTCCGAGCGACCCTGATCATCTCTGGCCTCCACCAGGACCAATCGACGCTTGCCCGTGGTGTCATTGACCCAGCCCGTGATCACGAAGCGTGGGCCATCACTTGCCCGAGTGAACTTCCCGAGCCGCAGCGTCACCCCTTGGCAGGTGACCTCGCGCTCAAAGTCGGCGGGGGCCTCTGAGGGCAAGGGCAGATCTTTAAACTTAAACAACTCGTCTTCCGGCACGTCGAGGAAGCGGTCCCTCCGGCACAGACCGAAGCGCAACACCCAGCAGGGATCATCACTCCAGGGCGCGGTGTCGATGTTTCGTCTCATCTTTCCTAAAGACTCGCTGTAGCCGCTTGAGGTCTGCCGAAACACCTGGCCTGAACTGTCACTGACGTTCATGTTGTCCACCTCAAAACCTTGCACAGGCTTCCCGTCCCGCTCGATCACCAGCAAGGCGCGCAGTGTCCCATAGTCATCACCAACGATGCGATCACGCTGGAGCTCCTGGAGGGTCAGCGTGGCCCCGCGAAAGGGCAGCGACAACGGCAAAGGCTCTGCGGGTGTGGATGCAGGAGCCTGCCAGAATGGATTCCGAAGGATCAACTCGGCGGCAGGTTTGAGCCGTGTCGCCCTGTCTGGTTTGGGCTTCTGGCGATCACTGGGGTGGAAGACGATTCGAATCGTTTTGGAACCGCGTGGGTAGGCACTCCCCAGCCGCAACCAGCCTGACACAGGCGAACCACGGGACGTTGCCTGCCCATCATCGCTCCAGGTGTAGTCCCGCACCCGCGTTTCCCAGCCCTGATCATCCGCCACGCAGATGTCCCACAGGTGCTGGCTCAGGTCCCCCTGGGTCCGAAACTGAAGCTCGAGTTCATGACTGTCCGGCCAGGCGGGATAACCTGTACGATGAACGGTGGGCACCGGGAGATAGGAGGTGACCGCAGGTGGCAACACACTCCTGAGCCGATGCAGCCAAAAGGGAGTATGCTCCTCCGCAGGCGGACCCGTGTGTCGAAAGCTATAGGGCCCCATCGGCACGCCACGGCTATTGCCGAAGTAGATGATGCGTGTGCCGTCTGGCAAAACGATCTGCGGTTGCCGAAGCCGCAGCACCCAAAAGCCGCAGGCCACGGCCAAAGCCAGTAGCGCTAAGCCCAGGCCAAGCATCGTCCGCCGTTTCCAGGGATAGGCTGGCGATCTCGGCGGGCTGTCGTCGTTAAGCATGGCCACAGCCTAGCCATGATTGATGTCGGCTCAACTGCTGACGAGCTGGTAGCGTCTGCTACTGCGGACCGGTCAGAAACTCGGTCACGCGGTTGCTGCGAAAGGTCACCGTCGCCGCTTTGTAAGGCACATAGACCACCGTCGGGGCCATGTTCATGTAGTAGGGGTCCCAGCCGCCGTAGTAGCCGCAGCCACGGCCGCGATAGCCACCCCATCCGCCGCCATACCCGCCATAGCCGCCGCCCCATCCGCCACCCCAGCCCATGTTATTGGCATACACCGGCTGTGAGGCCATGAAGATCCACTTCTCGATGCTCGCTCCTTTTTGTTTGCCGTTGGAGACGGCATCCGGGCGACCGTAGGAAAGGAAGACCGCCTCCTTGGTCATGCCTTCACGGATCTGCCCCTGCTGCACGAGCAGCTGGTCTTTGGTGGAGAGGGAGTTGTAGATCTGCGGATTGCTGGCGATGCGGCGCTCAAGCGCACTCGCACAGCTCATCAGAGTGATGGCGAGCAAGGCTGAGGCGAGGAGACGGAGGGAAGTTTTCATGGTGGGGCTGGTGGAGACTGATTCGACGGCTGCTTTGTTCAAGCTCTACAAACGTGTGGCGAAGTGAACCTGACGCCCGATCTCTTCAAAACCGCAGGACGGGTAAAGATTCTGCCCGATCACGTTCGAGGCCATCGTCTCGATCTTCGCCACCTTCATGCCGCTCTCGCGGAAGTAATCCAGCGCATGATGGATCAGCCGCCGCCCGAGTCCCAGGCCGCGTGCACTCTCCACCACGGCCAGGTTGGGGATGCGGCCCAGCGCATTGGGGACGTCGATCCGTGTCGTGATGTAGCCCAGGATCTCTCCATCCCGCTCCGCGACGAAGCAGCCCGCTGGGTTCACCGTGCAGTCTTCGTCGATGTGGTCCGCCTTCCGTGCCCGCCAATCGCGGCCATTCCAGACTCCGAGGCGGTCTTCCATCATCTGATCCAGCGCCACACTGCCAAAGGAATCCACCGTGATCTGGCGGAGGGTGGGGAGATCTTCAGCACGGAAATGGCGGATGGTAACGGGGGACTGGTGCGGCATCATTGACGCTACTAAACGAAGCCTGCCCGTCTTGTCACTCGCCGAGATTCACTCTCTGGATGCTGACCTCAGGGGCCTGAGACGGCAGCGAAGGACAGGCGCGAAGGCCACAGGCAGAGGGCGGGCATTACACCCCATGGCGAGTACGGGTGTGGCTCGGCTAGCATGAGCAATCAATGCAGGGATCACCCTTCCAGCGAAGCCTCTCTCCAAGACAACGAATCAAGCCCTTATGAAAACAAAAATCATCCTCACCGCCTGTGCCGTGGCCGTGCTGTCCAGTTGCACCCACCCAGGGGACAACATCGGCGAGCATCGCTCGCAGTTCCTCAAATCAGTGGCCTTCACCGAGTTCATCGGTCTGGAGATGCGGAACCTGCAGAACGAAAAGCTCGGCGTGGTCAAACATATCACGGTGGACTTGGAGAATGCGCGCATCGTCGAAGTGGTCGTCACACCGGATGCCAGCATCGCAGGCCGGAACGCCCCGGCCCTGGCCGTGCCGCCACGAGCGATCACGCTGGATGAACGCGCGCAGGTCATGCGTCTGAATGCCACGAAGGCCAAGTTTGCCACAGCGCCCCGATACAGCGGAGCGCACATGGATGCTGACACGCAGCGCAACCGCGTGGCTCAGGTGAACCGTCACTTCGGCCTCGAACCGTGGTTCTTTACTGAGGGGCAGAAGGTCGTGGGGAACGCCAAAATCCTGCGCCTCGGCTACTTGCAACGCACGGATCAAGTGCTGCACCTCCCGATTCAAAACACCGAGGGGGAATACATCGGCAAAGTGGGGACTCTGCGCATGGACCTGCCGAAAGGCCAGATCGTCCACGTCGTGGTCGAAACCAACAAGGCCGCCAGCGAACGCAGTGTGATCCAGGCCAGAGCCCTGAAATTCAACGGGACGAAAGACGGGCTCATCCTCGACAGCACGATGGCCGAGCTGGCAGGCGAGCCGCACTTCCGCTGGGTCAATGGCAGCAGGACAAGCTACCAGGAGGAGGCCTATGTGAACCGCGAGGTCAAAGCGACGACGGGCTGCACTCCCGGCAAAACGCGAACGCAGGCCTCGTCAAAAGATCCATCCCGATGGAAGAAGGCGAAAGCTTCCGGGACGAGGAGAAAACCGCCCGCATCAAGCGGATCATCCAGGCTGATTCCAACCTGTCCTCCCATGCCAAGAATGTGGAAGTCGTCACGCTCAACGCCCAGACCACGCTGCGTGGTCATGTGAGTTCGATCGAGGACAAGCAACGCATCGGTGAGATCGCGATGAAGGCCGGCAGATCAGCGAATGTGAGCAATCTTCTCGAAGTCAGGCCCCGCTAACGGTAAGGTCAGACGGCCTGCCAGCCCACATTATCTTCAGCCGGAGGTCGGAATCGACCTCCGGTCTGTTGTCTGGAGAGGGATCACATAAGCCGCAGCCCACTCCACCATGACCTCTGAAATCGCGTTGCTGTTCGGCATCGTCGTCATCGCACTCGGGCTCTTTGCGTGGGATCGTTTCTCGCCAGACATCATCGCGCTGGGTGTGCTGC
>JBIKIA010000305.1:0-6023 GCA_044361885.1 Prosthecobacter sp.
GCCATCGTGCGCCAGTTCCGCCGCACCCTGCTGCGTGAGATGGACTTCACTTATGAGAAGCGAAACCTCGAAGAGTTCGCGCTGCATTTCAGCGATGACCCCACCGTCTGCATCCCGCGCTCGTATCCCAAGCTTTGCTCCCATCAGATCGTCACCATGGATCGCCTGGATGGCATCCCTGGCACTGACATCGAGGCGCTGAAGTCCTCGGGCGAAAACCTCGCCGAGTTCGCCAAGCGCGGCGCGAACATGTATCTGGAGATGGTCTTCCGCGATGGCTTCTACCACTCCGATCCGCACCCCGGAAACCTCATGCTCCTGCCCGGAGCCGTCGTCGGCGTGGTGGACTGCGGCCAGGTGGGCCGTATAGACGATGAGCTGCGCGATGAAGTGGAATCGCTCCTGCTCGGCATCGTGGAAAACGACGCCGCTCAAGTCACCGAGCAAGTCCTGCGTCTCGGCTCCGTGCCGCCCGACTGCCCGCATGATCGGCTCCGCGCCGATCTCGATGACTTCATGGCCGACTACGTCGGACATCCGCTCAGTGACATCAATGTCGGTTCGGCGCTCAGCTCCCTCATCGAGATCATTCGCCGTTATCAAATCACGCTGCCACCGCCGCTGGCCGTACTTTTGAAAACGATCATTGTGCTCGAAGGCACCAGCCGCCGCTTCAGTCCCGATGTCAGTCTGACCGAGCTGATGCAGCCCTTCTGCCAGGGCATCGTCATGCGCCGCTTCGGTCCGAAGCGTCTCGTCCGCCGCGCCCGCCGTGCCTATCGCGACTGGGACCGCTTCATCTCCGCCCTGCCGCGTGACCTAACCGACCTCCTCGCCCGCTTCCGCGATGGAACCCTCACGGTGCATCTCGATCATCGTCATCTCGATCCCATCGTGAACCGCCTCGTCCTCGGCGTGCTCACCGCCGCCATCTTCCTTGGCTCCTCCCAGCTCTGGAGCAGCGAGGCCCAACCCGTCCTCTTCGGCATCTCCGTCTTCGGTGCTCTCGGTTACATGCTCAGCCTCTTCCTCGGCTGGCGTCTCCTCCGCGCCATTCGGAAGTCAGGGAATATCAATTCGAAGGATTGAGTAGCGACAAAGGTCTGGTGATGTTGCCATTTCACAAAGCCCCCCGAAACCCCATTGGAATGGGGTTCTACGAGATGGCCTGAACGTGCCACCCCATTCCAATGGGGTGAGGGTTTCGTGTTCAGCCATGCTTCCGAATCACCTGGATGAACTCTGGCAAATACGTCTGGGCCTTCTTCTCGCCGACACCGCGGATCTTTAATCCTGCCTCGATGCTCTTGGGTTTCAGGCGGGTGAGGAACTCCAGGGTTTGATTGCTGAAGATGACGTAGGCGGGCACGCCTTCGGCCTGGGCGAGGGCGTTGCGGTGCTTCTTCAGCTTCTCGAAGAGGTCGTCATCAAAGCCGAGTTCGCGGGTGGAGACTTCGGCTTCGGTTAGTTTCACGCCGGGCTTCGTGGGCTGGTTGGCGGCGGATGCGGTGCTGGGCCACATCATGCGGATGTTGGAGCCTTTGCGCATGATCTCGGCTCCTTTTGGCGTGAGGGTGACGAGGGGATACTCGCCCGTGCTGGTCTCGATGAGGCCCTGCTTTTCCATCTCGCCAAACAGCGGGTGCATGGCGCTGGTGCCCACGCTTTTGAGCAGGCCGTAGGTGCTGAGTTGATCGAGCCCGGCTTCGACGATCTCCTTGGATTTGCTGCCAACGAGCATCTGGATGATGCGGCCTTTGCCAAAGCGCGGCTCCCAGGTGCCGTCGGCGCGCTTCGTGGACATGCGGGCGATGCCGCTGAGCACCTGCCGCAGTACGGTGATCTCATCGGCGGTGCCTTCGCGGGAGGTTTGGACGCCATTGCGGCGGCAGATGTCGCAGGTGCCGCAGGGCTGGCTTTCGTGCTCGCCGAAATAAGCCAGGATCTGCTGCTGTCGGCAGCGCTGCTCGTCGTAGCAGAGGTCGATCATCGCCTTCAGCTTTGAGCGGTCGCGACGGTCTTTTTCACGCAGAGCGTTCGCGTCGATCTTTAGATGGCGGGTGAGAACATCGGGCTGAAGAAGTCGAGTGCCGCGCACGCGTTTGCCAGGGATGTCGAAGCGCTCGATGTAGCCCGCGCGCGCCAGATGACCGAGCGATGAGCTGACGGCCATGCTGTTCTTCAAGCTGGCGTAGTCGGTGAGGTCTTCGATGGTGGCTTCGACTTCGTGCTGGGAATTGGCCTTGTTCAGCAGGGCCTGATAGATGCTTTGGATGACGTCGATGCTGGGGTTCGCGCCATCGAGGAAGAACTCCTGCGTCTTGGTATCGGCGAAGTTGAAGAAGAGCTCGCACCATGAGGGCTCGCCATCGCGTCCGGCACGTCCGGCTTCCTGGTAGTAGGCCTCGATGCTGCCGGGCACGTCGTAATGCACGACGAAGCGGACATCGCTGCGGTCGATGCCCATGCCGAAGGCGTTCGTCGCCACGGCGATGTCGCGTTCGCGGCTGATGAACTGGTTTTGCCGCGACTCGCGTTCTTTGTCATCGAGCCCGCCGTGATACTCCACCGCCTTGATATTCATCTCGGCGAGAGCCTCGCCCACTTCATCGACCCGCTTCCGTGTGGAGCAGTAGATGATGCCCTTTTTGTGCTCGCGGATGATTTGTTTCAGCCGTGCATATTTGTCGTCGTGCTTCTTCGTGTGCGTGACATTCAGGCTGAGATTCGGGCGCTGGAATCCGCGGATGGTGACATAGGGATCACGCAGCGTGAGCACTTTTAATATGTCCGCGCGCACCTCTGGCGTGGCCGTGGCCGTGAGTGCGACGACTTGAGGTCTGCCGAGTTCTTCGAGTGCCTCGCCGAGGCGGAAGTAGTCGGGCCGGAAATCATGTCCCCACTGGGAGAGGCAGTGCGCCTCATCCACGGCAAAGAGGGCGATCTCGACCTGCCGCATCGTGTTCGTGAACATGCGGCTGCGGAAGCGCTCCGGGGCGACATAGACGAGCTTGTATTCGCCGCGTCGAACCGCTGCGATGCGCTCCTGCTGCTCGCCGAGGCTGAGGGTGCTATTGATCAGCGTGGCAGGAATGCCGCGCCGCTCCAGCGCATCCACCTGATCCTTCATCAGCGCTATGAGCGGACTGACGACGATGGTCACGCCCTCCATGACCAGCGCGGGGAGCTGATAGCAGAGCGACTTGCCGCCGCCTGTGGGCATGATGACGAGTGAATCCCGCCCGCCGAGGATGTTCGCCATGACCTCCTCCTGCCCATCCAGGAACTCGCGGAAGCCAAAATACTTCCGCAGCGCTTCACGGGCATCGTGAATCGGTGTGGAGTCGGCGGAGAGGATGTCGGGTTCAGTGTCCAAGGGCGGGCACTTCATGCGGAGGAAGCGGCGCAGATGCAAGCAGGCTTCTCGATCACGCCCGGCGTATCATTGAACCCATGCCAGCGCCGCGCGTCTGTGCTACGCCCTCTCATGAAACTCCTCCTGCTCCTGACTCTGCTGCCCACCGTGCTCTGCGCGCAGGTGATAGCACCGGCGTGGACGAGTTCGCTCACGAAGTCGGCCCCAGGCTCCTTCGCACCGCTCGCGCCCTGCCGTGTCGTCTTTGACCTGAGCTGGAACAACCTCGTCTCCGCCGGCTCGGCGAAGGTGGTGATGCAGGAGGCAGGAGTGTATCAAGTCGCGCGTGCGGAGGCTGGCACCTCGGGTTTTGCGCGGTCGCTGTGGAGCTACGACTGCGTAATGACTTCGGTCATGGAGCGTGGGCCGCTGAGGGCGGTCTATCTGAACCACTCCGAGACGGATGATCGCGAGACGATCGCCTACAAGGTCGGCTTTTCATCGCTGAAAGTGCTGACGGAAACGCTGCTGATTCCCAAAGGTGGCGCTGCGAAAAAGAGCACCGCCATCTGCCCCTACGGCCCCGTGGATGATCTGCAATCGGCCATCCTTATTATGCGCAGTCAGCCGCTGAAGCAGGGCGATTCCATCACGCGGGTGGTGCAGCCCTTTGATCGCCCTTACCTCGCGACCTTCACCGTCGTAAGTCGTGAAACTCGCAAAGTGCAAGGCACGACATATCCCACGATCAAACTGGATGTAAAGATCCGCAAACTCGACCGCAAGACGCTGGCGCTCGGCAGCTTCAAGAAAGTGAAGACCGCCACCATCTGGGTCAGCGATGATGCCTGGAGACTGCCCATCGAGATGCACGCCGACATCTTCGTCGGCTTCATTTCTGCGACGATGACGAAGCGTGAGGCGCTGACGGGCAAGGCAGGGCAGGGGACTTTGCCTGTGGGGATGACACCGTAGTCACTTCCCCGGCTTCTTTTTTGCCACGGCTTTCAGCAGCGTCGCGGGCTTCCAGCCTCGGGGTTGGGTGATGCCTTTGCTGGTCCACTCCATGCCGCGCTCGATCCAGTCTTCGCGCCACTCTTCATAGGAAAGGCCATCGTCATCATCGCTGACACCGAATTGGAAGCCGCAGGCGGGGCAGATCTCGAAGGAGCCGCCGCCGGACTTGCTACGTGGGGCTTCCTTTAGGTGGTCGAACCCGCAGACGGGGCAGTTATGGGTGGTTTTCATCACTTGAAAGGGAGTTGCGCGGGCTGGATGAGCCTGCCGGGCTGGCGCTGCCAGTAGCCCGGGTTGTTTGGGCGGAAGTAGGTCTTCGTGGTGCCGTTGCGATTGTAGGCGGCAAAGGCTCGTGTCTTCGGATCATAGACTCGAAGGGTTTCGTCAGCGTCATCCCACTTCATCTGAAGCTGTCCGGCCTTGGCCCGCTGGAGGAAGTGCCAGGCTTGGGCGGCGTAATCTTCCGTGGACTGGCTTTGGAAATCTGCGCCGTGGCGGTCGTAGTGATCCTGGAGCGACTCCCAGTAGCCCCAGCTCACGCGCGCTGGCGGTGCTCGTGCGGTGGTGGATGGCGCGGACACGGGTTTTGTCTTCGGTGTCTCGGGGGTGAGGGCATCGACGAGCTTTTCGAGCATGGACTTCGGTGCCTCCACTTTGGGCGGCAGGGCACCGGCAGGTTTTACATTGCTGCCCATGGTAAAGCTGCCTGCGCCGAGCTGCTGACGCGCACTGCCAACCTGATAAAAGTAAGTCGTGCCCTGAGTCAGGCTGCTGAGCGTGACTGTGTGATCATCCGTGACTACGCCTTCGAGCTTCTGATCCAGCTTTCCAACTGCCGTGCCATAGCTCACGCGCGTGCCGCAGGCCACGTCGGTGCGCCAGGCGATGGTCGCGCTGCTTTCGCTCTGCGTGACTTTCGGGCCAGACACCAGCTCAACCGCGTGAACCGTGAGTGCGGTAAACAAAAGAAGAATGGCGGCGATGACTCGTGGCATGATTCCGAGACTAGCGGCTGCCCGTGAAATGCCAAGCGCTGGAATCTCGGCTAACGAAACCACATTCGAGCCGTTCTGACTTGCCGCCCGTGCGGCCTCCTGCCAGTCTCGCCCTCTCTCCCCCATGATCCGCCCTTTCCTGACCTCCGCCGCCCTCGTGCTGGCCATCGCTCTGACCGCTTGCGACAAGAAGCCCGCCGCTGCTCCTGCGCCTGAGAAATCCACACCTAAAGTCGAGGTCAAACCCGTCACCGCCGAGGCGAAGCCTGCTGCCGAGCCGACGAAACCGGCGGCTGAGATGCCTTTTCCCGATGCAGTGGACATCGGTGACTTCGGCAGCCCTGAACCCGTAGAGCGTGAAGATCTGCCTGCACGCGGCATCATCACGTTTGGACCGGGCGACTATGAACATTCAAATCAGGCGCACTGGGAAACGTATCTGTGGTCGAAATTCAAAGCCAAGCGTTGGGGTAAATATCAGGTGCGACTGACCTACACGCTGCGCCGTGCCTCACTGGGAATGCAGTTCCGCATCGGCGACCTTGTTTCCAAGAAGCCGCTCAAGTCATCGGTGACTCCACGCAGGATGTATCTTGGCACGGTTCATATTCAGAACGCGGGTGACTTCCCCTTCTCGATGATCACGCCGCCCGCAG
>JBIKIA010000304.1:0-6023 GCA_044361885.1 Prosthecobacter sp.
TTCGGCGAAATTTTGCCTCCAAAGCGGCTGCTCCTCCCCGCTCCAGACGGGGTAGTAGTGACCTTGGGATGACAGTCGGCTGGCGTGCAGGAATGTCATGGCCTGCCCGCAGGCAGCGCAGCACACGGCGGTCTTCTTGGGCAAGAAAGCGACCGGGCTCTGTCCCTTTATGAGCAAAAACCATCTGACTCAGCCTGACCCACCCGGCTAACTTCAGTCAGCCTTCATGCCCTTTCCCGAGTTACTGATCTTTAGCGCAGTCCAACGCCTCGCTGGCGTGGCTGACAGGCTGGAGCGTCTTCTTCACTGACGCCCGAGGCGCATGTCCATCCATACGGCGGCCAGCAGTACGCTGCCGCGAACCATGAGTTTGTATTCCGGGGAGACGGCCATGAGCGTCATGCCATTGAGCAGCGTGGCCATAATCAGCGCACCTGCCAGCACGCCGAGCACGGTGCCGCGTCCGCCGCGCAGGCTCACGCCGCCGATGACGCAGGCGGCCACGGCATCCAGCTCCATCCATTCGCCGAGATCCGTGGTGGAGTTCCCGGTGTAGGAGGTGAGCATGAAGCCGGTCACGGCCACGATGGCTCCCATCATGGCAAAGGCGGTGATCACCACGCGCTGCACCGGCACGCCGGACACGAGCGCCGCTTCGGCATTGCCACCGATGGCATACAGATAGCGGCCAAAGGCGGTGTGCTGGGTGAGCACATAGACGACCAGTGCCACCGCAGCGAAGATCATCGCTGGAAGCGGGATGCCACGGAACTGGTTCGTCACGATGACGAAGAGCAGTACGGCCTGCGCGGCGATGAAGACACGCATGAAGGACGACTCCCCATCCGTGACCTCGAAGCCATTGACTCGGCGCTCAGCGCGGCCTTTCAGCGTCGCCCAGATCATCACGGCGATGACCACTGCCGCCACGGCGTAACCCGCCAGCGGCGGTAGATAAAAGGTGCTGATGAGCGAGTAGAGATTCGTTTGGCCACCGGCGACGACGGGCACCGTCTGGTTCTGGATCACCAGCCAGAACAGCCCGCGAAACACCAGCAACCCCGCGAGCGTGACGATGAAGGCGGGGATGCGCTCCTTCACGATGAGCAGCCCTTTCCCCCACCAGATGACGAGCCCCGCCAGCAAGCCCACGCTCAGCGCAACCGGCGCCGGCCAGCCCGCCTTCGTCGTCAGCACCGTCGCGATGCCGCTGAGCAAGGCCAGCCCGCTGCCGACAGACAAGTCGATGTGCCCCGGCAGGATGATGATGAGCATCCCCATCGCCAGCGTGGCCGTGATGGAGAGTTCCGTCATCAGCAGCGAGAGATTCCGCGAATCCAGGAACTTCGGCTCCACGATGCCAAAGAACGCGCAGATGCCCAGCAGGGCAAAGGCGATGGAGTAGTCGCGGAGGGAGAAGGAGCGGGTCATGGTGTCAGCGCCACATGGTTTAGCAAAGAGCGCGCGGGCTTGTCACGGAGAAAGCGGGAGCGGGGCGATGGCTCGGCAAAATATGCCTGTGGAACCACGGAGTGGTTCACCGTGAATCCAACGCCGTCATTTGCCCAAAGTCATGGCAGGAGGGTTGTTCTTCAGCGCTGACATGGCGATGGCGGCCAGGCAGGTCGAAGCGGCAAGCACCCACATTCCTGCGCTGCCGGAGGCGAAGGTCTGCTCCGCCCACTCGCGCAGGCTTGGGGCGAAGAAGCCGCCGAGGTTGCCGACGGAATTGATGAGCGCGATGCCGCCCGCTGCTGCGGCACCGCTGAGGCGCTCGGTGGGGAAGGTCCAGAACACGGGCTGCACGGAGATGAAGCCTGCGGCGGCCACGCACAAGGCACTCAGCGCGACGATGGCCTGCGGTTGTCCCGCGACGGCGAGCCCGATGGCGGCGACGAGCAGCACGAGCACGGCACCTTTTTTCCTCCGGCTACCGCGCACGACTCTCGGCACGGCATACGCGGCGATGAGGGCGCAGACCCAGGGGATGGCGGTGACGAGGCCGACCTGGAGCCCGGCGGATTTGCCCAGCAGTCGCTCCACCTGGGATGGCAGCGCGAAGACGACGCCATAGACGCTGATTTGGATCAAAAAGTAGATCAGGCAGAGATGCAGCACGCCGCGATCTGAAAGCAGATCCCGCACGCGATGGCTGCCGGTGGTGGACTTCGCTGACTCTTCGGAATCGACGGCACTTTGCAGGGCTACACGTTCATCTGCGGCGAGCCACTGCGCCTGTGCGGGGCGGTCGGTGAGATAAAAATAGGCCCAGACGCCGACGACGGAAGCCAGCACACCTTCGATGAGAAACATCCACTGCCAGCCGCGCAGGCCGAGCCAGCCATTCATCTCCATGAGCCAGCCAGAGACGGGGCCGCCGAAGATGAAGGCCAGCGGGGCCCCGAAGTAAAACATGCCGAGGATGCGCCCGCGCTGTGCCGCCGGGAACCAGTAGGTGAGATACAAGATGACGCCGGGAAAGAAGCCCGCCTCGGCAGCACCGAGGAGGAGCCGCATCGTGTAAAACATCGTCTCACTCCAGGCGAACATCATCCCGGCGGAGATGAGTCCCCAGGTGACCATGATGCGCGCCAGCCAGCGCCGGGCACCGACGCGATGGAGGATGAGGTTGCTCGGCACCTCCAGAAGCGCATACCCGGCGAAGAAGAGCCCGGCTCCGAAGGCGTAGGCCGCCGCGCTGAGCCCGGTGTCCGCCATCATGGCGACTTTGGCGAAGCCCACATTCACGCGATCCAAAAACGCGAGCACGTAAAGCAGCAGCAGGAAGGGCACGAGCCTGCGGGTGGCTTTGACCAATGCGGAGGTGAGAGCGGCCTCGGGAGTCGGGTGGGCGGACATGAGCGGTGTGGCGGTGGGTTTGGGATCGCGCGCCTGCATCCTGCATAGATGGTACGGCTTCGGGAAGGAAAAACGCTGTGACTCAGACAAGTCGTGACCTCGAAAGGCGGATGCGCTAGAACCGATGCCTCATGAATCTCCTCTACCCGCGCTTCACGCTCCGTCAGTTCGGCTGGATGCTGCTCTTCGGGCTCGGCGGGGCGGTGATCGCGGGGATTTACGGGATCGTGCATGACCAGATCACCTTTGAGATCGGGCCGGAATACTTCACGGAGTTCAAGTTCCAGCAGTTCTTTTACCTGCCGAAGACGCAGCCTGAATGGCTGATCGTGGCCGAGATCGGCTTTCTGGCGACGTGGTGGGTGGGCTTCTTCGCTGGTTGGTTCATGGGCCGACTGACGATCCCTCATCTGCCGGTGAAAACGGCCGCGAAGCAGAGCCTGCAGGGCGTGCTCGTGATGATGATCACGGCGGTCTTCTTTGCCATCGCCGCCTACGCTTGGGCTCCGACACGCCAAGAAGATCCTCGCATGGAGAACTGGGACGGCATGTTCGCCGGGCGCGAGGTGATCGACATCGTGGCCTTTGCCCAAGTCGGCTACATCCACAACGCCAGCTACCTCGGTGGGCTGGTGGGCTTGATCGTGGCGCTGGTGTGGATGCGGTGGCGGCGGTCTTATTTGATCCGCAGCACGGCCCCGTAAGCCTCAGCACCGCCGGGGGAGGACATGGTTTGTTTGCCAAAGGCGGCTGGCGCGGCACATGAGCCGGAGATGACGAGCTTGCCATCGGGGTGCCAGGCCATGGTGTAGGCGTTGTCGCCCTTCACGCCGCCGGTAGGGAGGAGCCATTCGAGCTGGCCCTGGGCATCGAGAGCGGCGGTGAAGATGTCGGTGGCTCCGAGCGAGGTGAGCGTCTGCCCAGCGAAGGTGGCGGTGGCGGAGAACTCGCCCGTGACAAAGCAGCGCCCGGTGCCGTCGGTGGTCACGCCGAGGCAATAATCGGTCGCTGGACCCTGCACGGCGCGGGACCACTGGAGCTTCCCGTCAGCGGAGAAGTGGGCCAGGAAGCCGTCGTTGTCCTTTTCACCCGAGCTGGAAACCGGGGCCGTGGGGAGATTGAGGCTGCCTTTAAACATGCCCGCTCCCCAGACGCGCCCGGCTGCATCGACGGCGATCTCGTGGAAGCCTGCGCTCGGTGTGCCGGAGACGGAGGCGGCCCAGACGGCCTCGCCGGAGGAGGTGAGCTTGATCACGACAGCGGCCTGACCTTTGGCGATTTCGACCGGAAGGGAGCCCATCGACCCAACGCCGCCGCCACTGCCGCCTAGATAGATAGCGTCCTGCGCATCGACTCCGACGCCATGCCCGCTGCCGGAGAACTTGCCTGAGGTGGTCTTCACCCAGCGCAGATCGCCGGACGAGCTGTATTTGGCACAAAAGATCGGGCGAGTGGTGCTGGCGGCATTCACGACGGTGTCGCCAAACTTCGCTTCTCCAGCCACGGCTCCGGTGACGATCACATCGCCTTTGCTATCGAGCGCGATGCCGTGCCCGTAGTCGTAGCCTTTGCCCCCGGCGGTCCTGATCCAGAGCAGCTCGCCCGTGGAGGAATATTTGGCGACGAAGACATCGTAATCCCCTGCATTCGGCAGCGTCTGGCCGTTCGCCTGGGCGTCGGTGCTTTGAAAATGGCCGGTAACGTAGGCATGGCCAGCCGGGTCCGTGATCACGCCGTAGCCGCGATCCACCAGACTGCCGCCGATGCTGCGCACCCAGAGGAAGCGACCTTCTTTAGAGACCTTCGCCAAAAAGAAATCCATCCCGCCAAGGCCGGGGCGGCTCTGTTCGCCGAATGTACCGTCGTCGGTGGCCTCTCCAGCGAGGAAGACATTGCCTTCGCGGTCAAAAGTCACGGCGCGGGTTTTGTCATTTTTGAGACCTCCACCTGCGGCGACCCAGTCCACAGGAGGCATGGCGGCATGGAGAGAGGTGGCGACGAAAAATGGCAGGAGGCGGAGTGCAAGACGCATAGTCCGAAGCATACGGGCCTGAAAATGAAGGTGTTTCGGCAGTATCAAGCGGGTTCGAAGTCCTGAAGCTCATGAGGCGAGAAATCCGAACATCTAAAAAGTTCACATTTATTAAATTTTATTCTTGCCATATAAACCATAATAAATATAAATGTCGGTGGAAATCGAAAATAATCCACTCCCAAGACTATGAAGAAGCTCATCCTCCTCCAGAACGACTACCCATCGACGGGCAAGAGCACACTCGCCCGTTGCTTCAGCCACTACCTGAATCGCTTCGGTGTCTCTCATCAGCTCAAGACGCTGGTGGAGGAAGCTGAAGAAGACGACGAAGAGCATCTGCTCGACGCCAGTCGCCTCACACCCCGCTCTTTCCTGGAGATCCTGGACGAAAGTCCGATCACCGTCCTGGAGGTCGCCACAGGTCAGGGCGAGTTTTTCGGCAAGTTTTACACCAATCATGGGCTCGACCTGGTATTAGAAGCGGCGGGCGTCACAGTCTCTGTCGTTCTGCCTGTCACCAGCGAAAGCGAGAGCTTTGACTCCGTGATTGAGGCTGCTGAGATCTACTCCGACCACGCCGAGTATCTCATCGCCCATCTCATCACCAGCAGTTACGAAGATGACGACAAGGTATGGGACCGCAGCTACGCCGCACGCGTCATGGACATGTTTGAGGCCGTCGAGCTCCACATCCCAGAAGTCGGCTTCCAAATCCAGCACGAGCTGCACGCCCGCCATCTGGACCTTTCCGATGTATTGCTGGATACCACGATCCAGGAGTCCCTGGGCAAAGACTTCACCAAATGGCACAACCGAGTCCTGGGCCAGGTGGAAAGCGCCCGCCAATACCTCTTTGGCGAAGCCTTCCGCCCCACGTTGCTGCCGAAGCCGCTGGAAAAGAAATCCCGCGCCCGTGCCCGCGCTGTCTGAGTTTCCCCTGTTAGTTGTGTGTGTGTTCGTTGCATCCCCGTCGCGCTTCAGGCGCGCGGGGATGCTTCATTTTCGGGCACTTGAGTCAGCGTCACATCCGATGCATGGTGAACCATGATCAAAGAGAGGATGCGCAACGCCACTGAAGCCCCGGTAAAACCGGCAGGGCCACGCATATCCCCCGCATGGACAAAGCCCC
>JBIKIA010000306.1:0-6001 GCA_044361885.1 Prosthecobacter sp.
GTTGCGTTCTTGGTGATAGAGGGGACGAGATTCGTCTGCTTAGTGATCGATGAGTTCGGCCTGCCGTTGCCATTGATGAAAAGATAAGTCGCTGTGGCAATCGTCGCAAACGCGGCGGCTGGATGCACCGCGATGGCACGGACAATGCGCGTGCCACTGGTCCCGCTGTTCTCATCAGGAGTAACCATGAATGGGCCGGTATATTCGATGCCAGTGTCGGCAGTCGGCGTCGAGCCGTCGAGCGTGTAGCGGATGGTCGAGCCCGGCACGGTGCCAGTGAGTGCGAGCGAGAAGTTCGCGGACTTGAATCCGTGCCGCACGGAGAACGTGACGCTGTTCTCGCCGTAGGTCGCGAGTGCGGAGTTTGCAGCGCCCGGCGTTGGCGTGATGAGGTAGCCCAACTGCGTGCCCGCCGCATCGTAGCCATAGGTGACGTTCGCGAATTGCTCCGGCGGAACATGGTCGCTGGAGATCGTGTGGCCATCAGGCTTCACGAGGATGACATGCTCGCCTTTGCCACTGAGTGAAAAGTTGGTGTGCAATTGCGACGAGCCGCCCACCGTGCCACGGCCATCAGCGAAGACGATGAGGAAGCCATTCGGACCGATGACGTGTGATGGAAACTGCCACTTCGTAAGATTGTTGGTGTCGTCGCTGAGATACCAGCCCGCGATGTCCACGGAGATGGCAAGGTCATTGCGAATCTCAATCCAATCCTGCGGCACCAGCGCCTCGTCGGTAAGTCCGATAGTGTTGCCTGCGAGGAACTCGTTGATGCGCAACTGCGGTGTGATGACAGCCAGCGCGAGCGCAGACTCAACGCTGAGCCCCGCGAGATCGGTCGCGCGCAGCCGGATGGAGACGCTCGTTTTTCCCGGTGGAATAGCCTGCGCAAAGCGTAACTCCGTGCCGCTCACAGAAAAGAGCGCGTTGTCGTCGCCTCCAAGGCCGTCCACCAAAGCGAAGGCGTGCTTATCGAAGATATTCGGGTCCGTCGCGCTGAGGTTGCCTGCAAGCATGCCGGACACTGCTGCGGAACTCAGTGCAGATGCATCAAATGTCACCGCCGTCGGCGCGTGCGGCGTGGCCACGGTCACGCTCAGTTCCTTCTCAAGAAAACGGTTCGCGTCCGCGGTGTCCGTCGCCTTCACCCGAATGCTGTAAACACTGCCCGGCGGTTCGTTCGTAAAATCAAAGGGCTGCGCGAGCAATTGCTTCCCAGAGAGGGTGAATTTCGCATTATCCGCATCGCCTGAGCCGCTGACCAACGTGATCGTGTGCGAGACTGGCAGCGATTTTCCATCCGTGACAACGAAGGCACCGATGGGAATCGTTTGATTCGCAAAAAACTGCGCGGGAACCAAGGCCACTTCTGCTGGCGTTGGTGGTGTGATGATTTGCTCAAGCGTGAGTGCTTGCCAGATCGGGTTGCGATCACCGCCTTCATCGTTGCCAAAGAAGGAGCCCATTTCGACAAGCGCTTGGTTCGATGGCGCGGTGAACTGATAGGTGAACATCGTCGCGCGTGATCTCGCGTAGCTCTGCCCCGGCGATGCGCCGAGCGACGTGATTTCATCCACCGCGTTCTGCCCGTTCACACGAATGTCCCACTTCCGATCCTCAAACCCATTGCCGCAAAAGATGATCTGCAGCCTGTATACCTCGCCCGCTGTGACCGCGAGCTGCGCGCTCAGCATGTCGGGATTCGGCGCCCAGCGAATGTCATGGAGGATGTCCTCCAACGCATTCGCATCAGCGGACGCACCAAGCTCTGGACGAGCCTGCCAAGGTGTGACCTCATTCGGCCCACGAAGCACCGCACCTGGGATCGTCTGAGTGTCGGGGATGAACTGCACCCCTGCGACTGTGCGGACAGGATCATTGGCGGAGAAGTTAATCGCATAACGAAAATCGCCCACCAAATCGAGATCCTGTGGCCCCGATATCTGCGAGACCGAACCGAGGGTGACGAGGGTGTCCGCCTGTGCGACCCCGCCGAGAACGCAGAGCAAGGCGCTGAGCGCAAGCAAGTGGTAGGAACGGACTGGCGTGATCTGAGAAGGCATCGTCTTCAGGAGTATTCTTCATTCCACCAATAGCAACAGCGCCGTGACAATCGTTTCTGACCCGCGCGGCTTCTGAGGGATCAAGAAGTAGCCTTTGCCTAACACCTTGAGAGTGGCATCAGCTGCAAATACATCCGAAGGATCGAGCGCGGAATCGCCAATCCCACGCTGCCTGTCACGGCACAACTGAGCCGCGGACTCAGCATGAGTTTGACCCCGAAGGCACGCCGAAGTCGGAGAGTTATCCCGACAAACACCTCCAGTTTGGCCCCGCAAGTTAGGAAATCTTCACAGGGAGACTGAAAATGCTGTTGAAGCAAGGGCGACAGAGATCGACAAGACAATGGGGACAGGAAAATCCAAACCGTTTCTGATTCATTCTCCTGTGCCGATTTCTTTGTCTCAAAAACCGTCTCAACCATGAAGCAACTCATCCTCTCCCTGCTCCTGCTCACCAGCATCGGCCACAGTCATGAACCCGCAGCACCCGCGCCCAAGGGCACCGGACTCAAAGTGCTGGTCTATTCCAACACTGGCTACTATCGCCATCCTGAAACGCCGAAGATCAATCGCTGGCTCGTCTTGCTCGGACACGAGAATGGCTTCGAGGTGGACGTGACGGAGCATTGGAAAGACATGCGCGCCGAGGAACTCAGCCGATACGACGTGCTCGTGCTCAACAACGCCAACGAACTCGACAAGGTGCTGCCCGAGGAACAGCGCAAGTCCGTGGAGGAATGGTTCACCAAGGGCGGTAAAGGCATCGTGGGACTGCATGCCGCGCTGGTGCATCAGACGAAGTGGCCGTGGCTGAATGCGCTCGGCGGTTGCGACTTCAATAGCGACTCCGACTTCAGCAAAGCCAAGGTCACCATCGATCCTGCTGCGAAGGATCATCCATCCGTAAAAGGTCAGCCCGCCGAGTTCTGGATCGAAGCCGACTGGACAAATCACGATCGCGCCGTCACCGGACAGCCTGGTTTCAACGTGCTGATGCGTGTGGACGAGACGACTTACACACCTGTTCGTGATTACTTCAAAACTCGCAACGGCAAGCCAATGGGCGCAGATCATCCCATCGCCTGGACCCACGAACCCGCGACCGGCGGCCGCTTCTTCTACACCGAGTTCGGCCACGACCTGCGCTCGCTCAGCACACCGTTCGCACGGCAGCACATCCTCGAAGGTATCAAGTGGGCCGCGAAGATGACGGTGACCCCTGAGAATCAAAAGTAAGCCATGAAATGCAACGGAATGTCCTGGGCGGAGTTTCTGCCTGATCAGGCAATCCGCAGTTCACGCAATCCCCGCGCTTTGCCGTCGGCACAAAGCATGAAATCCCTCTTCGCCTACATTCTCTTCCTCGCACTGACGCCTCTACTGCAAGGCCAGACGACCGTCAGCCTCGGCACCGGCAAAATCACTGGCTCGGTCACGGGGTTGACTTCGGCGAATCCGAATGTCTCCGGTCTCAGTGCGGGCATCAGCTTTGATCTCACGATCACGGCCACGAGCGTCACCACGCCCGTGCTGACGATTGCGCATCATAACGACGGCATCGGCGTTGCTGGCGGTGCCAACAATCTGGAAATGGACAACCTCAACAATCTCATCGCCGAGGATGATCAGTCGCTCGTTTTCACCCTGAGCAATGTCACCGGCCTCGCCGTCGGGCAGTCGCTGCGGATTTCCGGCATCGGCACCCGCTCCATCGGCACCACGACCAAGCAATACGCGATCTTCGACGGCACCACCGCCACCAGCAGCGGTTCATTCAATACCTCGCCCTTTGCGATCTCCGTGCCCAATCTCGCCAGCGTGAAGATCACAGCGACGGGGCCCACCACCGCGCCCGCCTTGGATTCGCGTTTCATTGTCAATCAACTGCTCCTCACCATCACGGGCGGCGGAGGCGCTGGAGGCAGTGTCAATGCGGCGGCGAAGATAACGAATGCTGGCCTTGATGGCAGCAACCACCCGTTCTTCACCTTCGATAGCGTCGCGGGGGAAAGCTACGAGATCCAGTGCTCCACCGATCTGCTTTCGTGGACGCCGATGGCCACTCTCTCCGGCACCGGCGGCTCCGTCACCTACACGGACGAGTTCACCCAGGCCCCGAGCGTGCCGAGGCAATTTCACCGCGCCAAGACGGTGCTCACGCCGAATGGAAACCTCGCCAACACCACCCTCAGCATCACGCAAACGTGGTCACAGCAGCCGAGCGGCTACGCTCGCACCGCCGTCGTCCAGGTCCCCGCAGGCGCAGGGCCGCACCCCGTCGTCATCCTGCTTCATGGCAATGGCGGGACGGGCGCTGGCACCATCGGTGCGCTCAATCCGCATGTCAGCACCGCCATCCGCGTGGCACCGGATGGCTACCTCACCAGTTGGAATGTCGATGGCGAGGCCTCCCAAGCACTTGATGTCGCCTTCATCCGCGATCTCATCGCGCTGCTGAAGACCTATGACAACGTGGATGCGGGCAAAATCTCCATCTTCGGCAACTCCAACGGCTCCGGCATGGTCAATCGCCTGCTCATTGAACTCGATGGTGCCGCTTTTCAAAATGCAGGCTGCCAGGTCTCCCAAATGCTCGCGAAGATGTATCACGACAGCGCCTTTTGGTTCAATGCCACCGGCAGCAATGCCTACGACCAGACCATCGCGCCGGCCAAACGCCGCCGCATCATCAGCCTCAACGGCACGGCAGATCCCCTGATCCCCTACACCGGCGGAACGAGCGTCATCGGCACCTTCATCTCCGCCCAGGAGAGTATTTATCGCTTCGCTCAGGCGATGGGTGAAACCGGCCCGCAACTGGCCGATGCCGCCGGCATCGCTGGGACCGGCACGAACGGCTACTCGACCCCCTTCGTGAAATACACCTATCGCAGCGGCCAGCTCGTCCACTACAAACTCATCGGCGGCAATCACGGCCTTCAAGTCAGCGGCAGCTTCGTCTATGCCGATGAAGCCAAGCAACTCGTCGCAGCCTTCCTTTTGCAGTAGCACTGCCATGGCCTGCGGTAGGTTTAGCGTGTGGCCGACGTTAAGATGCGTTCCGCACTACAGTTGCCTTTTCCAATGCTGAAAATCACCTCCTCCCTGCTCATTCTCATTCTAATTTCTCTGGCCGCGCTGAACGCCGCCGATGCACAGGCCAAGGCGGAGAAGCCTGCACCCGAGCACCGGAAATACGAGTTGCCCGTCGAGCCCGACGAAAACGTCGCATATGGCCCGCATCGCATGCAGGTGATCTACTTCTGGCGGGCGAAGTCTGACAAGCCCACGCCGCTGCTCGTTTACATCCACGGCGGCGGCTGGCAGGGCGGCGATCGGTCTGTGGCTCGAAGCATGATCCTGCCAGCGCTGGAGGCCGGCATCTCGGTGGCGTCTGTGGAATACCGCACCATCAAAGACTCCACCGCCGATGGACTCGTGCCGCCGGTGAAGGGACCGATGCTCGATTGCGCCCGCGCCCTCCAGTTCTGCCGCAGCAAGGCCAAGGACTGGAACCTCGACAAAACCAAGGTCGCCCTCTCCGGTGGCTCCGCCGGTGCCTGCACGAGCCTCTGGCTCGCCTTTCAAGATGATCTGGCCGATCCCAACAGCGCCGATCCGGTCGCTCGCGAGTCCACCCGCGTGCTCTGCGCTGCCGTCTCCGGTGCGCAGACCACGCTCGACCCTCACCAGATGCGGCAGTGGACACCCAACAGCAAATACGGCTCCCACGCCTTCGGCATCTCCTGGGACGCGAAGAAGAAAATCGGCTCCTTCCAGATGTTCTACGACGCCCGCGAACGCCTCCTGCCCTGGATCAAAGAATACTCGCCCTACGAACTCGTCACCCCCGGCGACCCGCCCATCGGCCTCTACTACAGCGCCCCGCCCAACCTCGGCCACGACGAAAAAGATCCCACCCACACCGCAAACTT
>JBIKIA010000765.1:0-5982 GCA_044361885.1 Prosthecobacter sp.
GAGGCTCCCGCGCCTCTGATACTGACGGGCGAAGCTGGTCAGGATTTCTGCATCAGGACCGGTGAACCCGATGCCATTGCGTTCGATGGTGGTTTCCCGGCATTGCTCGTCGGCGGTCTGGTTCTGGTAGATGCGCAGCAGGGCACGCAGTGCCCAGCGGTCATTGCTGGCAAGGCGATGGCGCAGTTGTTCGATCATGTCTTTCTTGCTCATGGGTAGGTGGGTTCAGGTTCATTGCCCTTGCGGGCCGTCTCCTTGCCTCGTCACCGTGCCTTCCGTTGTCGCGCCGTTTGCAGCACCATATTGGCGCTCAAACACTTCCATGAAGCCTTGATGCTTGATGTTTAGGTCCCACTGATTGGCGAAGCTGCGCAGCTCCCTCATCCACGGTGACTGCTTCACCTTGATCAAGCCTTCGCGGCTCACCTCTGCCACGATTTGGTAGGCTCCAAGGTAACTGTTCTCATAGGTGAGCGGTGTCCATGTCGTGCCCTCTGCCGAAGGCACTACGAGGAACGTAATCTCGGGATCGCGCATCGCATCGCCGTTCTGTTCAGAGTAATGCGCGATGCTGAGTTCATACGCGCCGTTGGGATAGGGGCCGCCGATCAATTCGATCACCAACCGCATGAACGGCGGGTTCTCAAGGCGCAGGTAGCGGGTTCGGACGGCTTCATAGCCGCCGTGTTGATCAATCATCGTCTGGATGTTTAGCATGGTCGTTTGGTATGGGGTTGGGGGTCACCACTCGAAGAGCGGCAGGTCGGAAAAGGTTTCGCCATCGGCGTCTAGACGCGCATAAGCGTAGCCACGGGCCTTGATGGCCAAGAGCACGGCTCGCAGATGCGGGAGCGTCGTCATTTCATCGGCATCGAGGTCTTCGATGAGGAACAGATGACCCACGCCATCGAGCAGGTGGGCCAACAGGGGCGGATCATCCGGTGAACGGCACTCCAGCGGACTGAGCCGTAGCAACGCCTCAGCTTCGCTCGGTGGGATGTGCCGTGTGGACACTACGGGCACATGCATGATCCATGGGCCGGGGCTGTCGTGAAGGATGGGGATTTGGGCGGTGTTGGACATGCTCATGAGGGTTGGTGGTCGAGATAGGATTCGAGATCAGCGAGTGCGGCCCTCACACAGCCACCGCTGCCCACGGCAATCTGATTCGCGGTGATGGATGGCACGGCCCAATGGGTGCTCAGGAAAGCGGCCAGCTCCTCCGTGGTGGGCGGCAGCAACTTGATGGCTTGGAACCGTGTCTGGAACCGCTCGGTGAGCAGATCTAGCTGCAGGTTGCTCGTGCCGAGGAACGCCCGGCCCGGTGGCAATCGGTCCAGGTAGGTGAGCAGCAAGTCCTGCGCTTCACGGGAACAGCGATCCAGCTCATTAACGATCTTGACCGACCATGAGCTGAACAGGCTGCCATAAGGCAGTTGCCGCATCCACTCGCGCACCAGGTCCACCGTCACCTCGCGTCCGTTGTAGTCCTCGATGGACAGCGGCGTGCCAGCCAACTGAAGTGCGACCAGTTCTACCACGCTGGTCTTGCCCACACCCGGCGGCCCGTAGAGCAGGAGCTTCATGGTGGCTGAAGGATCACTGAAGAGGCGCTTGGCTTTGCTCGCCTGCGCCAGCGCCACCCGTTTGGCCTGGCCGATCAAATCCTCTGCTGTGCGTGGTCGCCAGTTCATGGGCGAGGACGGAGCTTGTTTGAGAACACGTTCACGCGGCTTGGATGCCATGATGGACCTCCTTTCCATGAGTCGTGGAGAGCGTCGAAATCGCGGAAGCCACCGACCGTGCGCCCTTCTTGTAGAGCGTGACGGCCAGCAACTCCCCGTCGAACCACACGGCCCAATACCGCTGGCCATACTTGGTGATGGAAAGGCGATCACTCATGGGTCCAGCCCTCCCGGCGGATGCGCGCCTTCACAGAGTTCACCGACAACTTAAACTGCGCGGCTGCCTGCTTGATGGAACCGGTGCGGCGATACAACCGCTTCACCGCCTTCCAATCCACCAGCGTGCCGTTGGTGGTCACGCTGGTGAGCTTGCGTCGTGGCTTCGGCGTGGGCGTGCCGATGATCTGGTCCACGGCAGGCGTGAACGCATCGAAGCGCTGCGGCGTAGCTGGTGGTATTGCCTCCGCTGTCTGCACCGTGCGCAAGGTGGCGAGTTGTTCGCGCACCGCCTCGCTGGCGATGGGGCGGATCATCTGCTCCACCGTGGCCGGAGCCTGCCCGCCGTTGAGGCGTTGCAGAGCTTCGACGAGCCTCGCATCGACGATGCTTTGAATGAGGTCCACGGGGATTTCCGTGATGGCATACACCACACCGGTCAGTGAGTTGAGCCCCATCAGGGCTTTCATCTGTTCACGGGCTTCGCGCGGAGAGTCGGCCTCCACACGGTCATCGAACAACACTTGGCCAGCTCGGCTGGCGATCAGTTTGAAGAGTTTCATATCGGGTTATCAGGTTTGGGTTTGGGTTAGCAGGCAAAGAGACAGGACTGGCTCAGGGAGCGGTGATCGGTGGCTTTGGCGTGGTGACGCCGGGCTTGGGCGGCGCGCAGGCGCGGGGCGAAGTGCGTGTTGCTCACCTGCATCCCCCGCCACTCCTCCCAAGCTCCGTAGAGCCGAGTCTCCTGCGCATTCATCCACACCCAGCGCCCTGGCAGCTTGTGCAGCGCGTCGGGGCCGGTGGTGTGGACCACGAGAGCCGCCGCGCGGGTGTCGCTCATCGGGGAGGTCGGCAGCGGTTCCTTGCGGTGCTGCTCCAGCCGCATCAGGGCATCCACATACCCGCTCCAAGTGCCGTTGTGGAACAGCACGCTCTCGGCCATGCCGCTCAGGCTGACGGACGATTTAGGGGTGACGGGGAACGGGTGACACAATCGCGCATCCACTCCACCCACGCTGGCCCAGCGGAAGTGGATGACCACTTCGCCCTCCAGCTTCTTGAGCAGAGTGATGAGTTCGCCGGTGCTGAGGTTTTTCTGCCAGCGCACGCGGCCACCTTCCCGCCATGCCACGCCCGCGCCGTGCGGGTTGGCTTCATGACAGGCATACAGCACCTCAGACTTCGGGCGCACAGTTTCAGGACATATCAGGATCACACACATATCAGGTTCGTTTCTTGGGTTCGTTGTTCTTGGGTTTGGCCCGGCTATCCGCAGACTGCGTATAGCGCGGGCAAAGGGTTAGAGGTTCGCGTCGGGATAGCGGCTATCGAACTGCTGGCAGAGCCGCTGCGCGCTTTTGCGGTAGTGGCGGAAATCCGAGTGCAGCTTGCCGAAGAGGCCGAGGGCGACGGGCCGCGCACTGCCCGTCCATCCGAGGTAGTCCCAAAGGAACCGCAGCCCATCGGAGGCGGTGGCGGTGCGCTTGGCTTGGATCTTGTTCTTGCCGAACCCTCCGAGGCATTGGACCTCATGAGCGCGGCGACACAGGCCGAGCACGCTGGCAAGATGATGGAGGATCTTCTCGATGTTCACCGTGCCGGCAAAGACGCGGAACTCCACCACTCCGACGAACCGCCCGTTGCGGTCACGCTTAAAGGCCTTGCGGAAGTTCACCATGCCGCGCCCGCATTGCTCGGCGCACTCGGCTTTCACGCGTTCCTGCTCGCAGGTGACTATTTTGAGCATGTGCTCAGCGGTCTGCTCATAGAGCGGGTGGCTGTAGTGGTTGAGGTGGCGATCCGTGCCCGTTTGGCCATAGAGGCTGCGGGCGTGCCAGCGAGCGATGTGGGCAAGCTTGCGGATGAACTCGCTCACCGCCTTGGTATCGGAAGTGCCGATGATGCTCTCAATGCCCACAGTGATGTGGCAACCGCAGGAGCGATCCACCGTGGCACCGAGGGTGTTGAGCCATTCGACGAAGGCGATCAGATGCTCCACGCCATGCTCACCATGAAGGATGGGCGAGACAAACTCGCAGGGTATCTGCCCGGCGTCGCAGCGGATGGAGCCGTCGCGCTCGGCCTTCCATGTGTCAGCGTTGAAGGCGGGAGCGTTGCTGAGGGCACCAGCCAGCGTGATGCCGGTGGTGACCGGATACCCGGCGTGGTAATTGCCCACCGACACGTTGCTGGTCTGAGGCAGGCGGGTTTCCAGTTCAATGCCCCACTGGATGAGGGCGGCTTTAGGATCGGCAGGTTTCATGTGGAGGAATGGATGCGGGTGACTGGCCCCATGCAGGGCACCCCTTGGCCTCGTCACCGTGGCCGCGTGTGTCGCACCGTTTTGATCACCATTTGATGAACCTCCTATGAGAGGTCCCACTGCTCGCGGAACCCGATGAACTTCGGGAACCTGGGCGCTTCCTTCGCGCCACTGGGCTGGTGCTTGAACTTCACCATGCGGCCCAACAAAGAGGATCGCTGCTGCCAGAGGGATACTCGATCCACTCCGCCGACGACATGGTTGTAACCCAACCGGAACTCGATGCCCGTCTCCACCTGCTTGACCACAAAGCCGCCGAGTTCACCGCGCCCGACCATACCGGACTGCGCCATACTGCGTTTGGTGCGCCCAAACGCATCCTTCTCAGCAGCGTTGTGATTGCTCATGCCCTCGTAGGTGTCGAGCACCACGGCCTCCGCGTCCTCGAAGCGCTTGATCTTGAGCAGGTAGCCCTCGCGCTCCGTGGACCGCCCGCACTTGTAGGGGGAACCCGGCGTGCGGATCATGACGCCTTCATAGCCTTCACTCACGCAGCGCTCCTCATAGGACATCAAATCATCGAGCGTGTGGATCTGCTCAGGCAGCACTTTATCGACTCGCTGGTAATCAGGCAGACGCGCCAGTTCCTGCATCCGGCAGGCATAAGGAACGTCAATGCCCTCGCTCACATAGTCGAAGACGGCGAAGGTGAAGTCAGGCTCACCGCTTTCGCGGCCCACATGACCGGCGGTTTCATTGAAGGTGGTGCCTTTGACGATCAGTTCGCCATCTAACCCATCAGGCAGGTTAGCTTCGATCCACTCGCGGATGAAGCGATTGGAGACGGGTTTAAAGCTGCGGGTTAGCGCACGTCCGTTGAGCTTGAGGCAGCGGATGCCATCGAGCTTGGGCGTGGCCAGCAGCGGGAAGCTGAGGGCATGGAGTCGCTCGCACTTGTCGGCGAGCATGGGCTTGGTGATGGGCGATGAGGCGGTGGTGTTCATGGTCATGGAGGGTGGCTTGTTGACCAGCGCTGGGCTGGGTTCCCTCCGGCCTCGTCACCATGACCTTGTGTGTCGCACCAATTTGATCACCATTTAGCGGAGACGCAGAACACCGTTGTCCATCCATGATTGGCACCATTTGAGCGGCTCTCAGTTCCAACCAACAACACCCCGCATCAGCAGGAACTTGTGAAGGCGCGTAGGAAGCGTTTTACGATGGGGTCCGCTCTGCAAGGTATGAAGATATGCCGACCCCTCACATGCACTTGTTGAGATTATCAGCGTGCCTTGATGCGACCTTCGCGAGAACTTACTCGTCGATAAGATGATCAAACAGGCCGGGCTGCAAAGGCTCCAGTGCCGCCTGCTCCGCTTTGAAGAAGTCCGCCTTGGTCTTGCCGCGCTTCTTGCCCTCGCGGGTGTGGCAATCATACGCATACTCAGGGATGGCGACATACTCACCGCTGCTGCGCAACTCCAACGCCAGCGTGTCAGGATCAAGTCCTGCGCTCTGGTCATAGACGTAATTTTGCAGATGATCGGGATCGCGACTCTTCTTCGATAAGCACAGCAGAATGACCGCCTTGCTGATGAAGATGCGGCCCTTCGCCTGCTTTGGCGGGATACCGTCATTGATGACCAAGTAGCTGTCATGCAGCGCCTTCACTTCCAGCGTGAGGATGCCCCAGCAGTCTTCCGCACTGATGGTGAGCAGTCGCTTCCACACATACTTGCCGAAGCCGCTCTGCCACAATTCCAAAGCCCAGTAACCCGCCAGTGCAGCATCTCCCCGGCGGATGGCTTTCTGCATGGC
>JBIKIA010000307.1:0-5960 GCA_044361885.1 Prosthecobacter sp.
CACCATCGAGACACCCGTGATAGCTTTGTAGGCGCTGATGAGACGGTGATAGCGGGGGTTCGTCTCCTTGTGCACAGTTTGCAGGCGACCGGAGCCGTCTGCGTGAGTCGTGGCGGGCACGAGGGCGCGCTTCTCCTTCCGCACTTGGAAGACCTCCATCATACAAGGCACATCGTCCTCCTGCTCAAACCACTCGCTCACGTCTTCACGCAAGATGCTCGGGGCAAAGGGGCGGAAAGACTCGCGACGTTTGATCTTCAGATTCAGGATGTCCTTCATGTCCGCACGACGCGGATCACCGAGGATGCTGCGATTGCCCAGCGCTCGTGGCCCCCATTCGAGGCGGCCTTGGAACCAGCCGATCACCTTGCCTTCCGTGATCGCCGTGGCGGTGGTCTGGCAAAGTTCTACTTCATCCTCAAAACGGCGCACGGTGCAACCCTCGGCCTGGATGTCGGCAGCACGTGCTTCGAGCAACGCTTTGATCTCGGCATCGCTCGCTTGCGGGCCGACGTAGGCGTGATCCATCACGAAGCGCGGTGCGTTCTCGATCTGCCGAGCGACGACAAATGCCGAGCCAATGGCACCACCAGCATCGCCAGCAGAGGCGGGCAGATACATGCGCTTGAAAGGCGAATTCAGATACACCTTGCCGTTCGCCACCGAGTTCATGCCGCAGCCGCCGGAGAGCGCGAGGTTCGTGCAGTCGTAGCGCTTGTGCAGGGCATTCAGCATCGCAAAGAATGCCTCCTCATACATCGCTTGCGCACTGCGGGCCATGTCCATGTGCTTCTGCTCCAGAGCTTCGCCCTTAGCGCGCTCGGGGCCGAAGAGCTCCTCCATTGCCTCTTTGCGATACAGCGTACCCACTTCGGGGCAGCAGTCGTCCCAGGTGTAGTGGACGTCATCGCTGTGATGGCGGAAGTATTTCAAATTCAGCCGGTAGGTGCCATCCGGCTGGATCTGCACGATCTGGCGCATCTGCGGCAGATACTTCGGCTCGCCATACGGCGCGAGACCCATCACTTTGTATTCATCGCCATAATACGGGAAGCCCAGAAACTGCGTGATCACCGTGTAAAAGATGCCCAGCGAGTGCGGAAAGTACACACGCCCGTCGATGTCAATCTGGTCCCCACGCCCCATGCCCCAGGCACTGCTCGCGAAGTCGCCAAACCCATCCACCGAGAGGCAGACCGCCTCATCAAAGTCCGACACCAGATACGCCGAGGCCAGATGCGCCAGATGATGCTCCACACGATGCACCTGCGCGCGCAGCTTCTGCCCCGGCATGGCGCTCTGAAGCTGATCTTCAAAGCTGGCCGCACGGCGGATGTTCCCCAGACGCTTCATGATCAACCCCAGGCTCGGCCTCTTGCGCAGCACATACAGCGCGCGGCGAAGGTTGTTTACCTTCGGGTTCCGGTTGATCGCCACATGATCCACATCACTCAGCTTCAGACCCGCATCCTCCAGACACCAGCGGATTGCCGCCGTCGGCATCCCGGACCAGTGTTTGATCCGGCGGAAGCGCTCTTCTTCAGCAGCTGCGATGAGCTTGCCATTCACCACCAGCGCGGCGGCGGAGTCGCCATGGTAGGCGTTTAGTCCGAGTACAATCATGAGTCAGGAAATTCGGGCACGCTGCCGCCCTTGGTCATCTTCAAAAGAAGCTCCAGAAAGCACAGTACAGAGGTTGGTTGAGACCTTTTTTCGGATAAAAGGGCCGGGACTCTATCACGCTGAGTATCAGCGCAAAGCACAAACTCGTGTGCAAATCTCCGTTTGACATCCCCTTGGGTTGACGATCCCCGCAAGATGCCCGACTACCCCGAAAAACATCCCTATCCCCATGCAAATCCGCCTCTTTATCAAACCCGGCTGTCCTTGGTGTGACGAAGCCATCGACTGGCTCACCACCAATGGCATCCCCTTCACCACCCTCGACGTCGTTCGCGACTCCGCCGCACGCGCCGAGATGTTTGACCTCACCGGCCAGACCAAAGCCCCTTGCATCGACGTCGATGACCACATCCTCGCCGACTTCGGTGCCGACGAACTCGAAGCCTGGTGGGACAAAATGAAGTTCCCCATGCCGTGACTTCGCGTCTAACATCACTCCTGCTCGGAGTCTTGCTCACTTCATGCGCCACGGGCCGTCTGCAAAAGGTCCCCGCAGAGCCGCCACCGGTCACCTCACCGGCTTTCGCCGCCGAGGTCACCCGCCTCACCGGCCAAAGCTGGACCTCCGGCAACAGCGTCCGCACCCTCCCGAATGGCGGCAGCTTCATCCCTGCCATGCTCAGCGCCATCCGCAGCGCTCAACACACCCTCACTTGGGAAAACTTCGTCGCCGTCGATAGCCAACCCGTCGCCGACTTCACCGAAGCCTTCATCGAGCGGGTCAAAGCAGGCGTCCAGGTCCGCATCATCCTCGACCATTACGGCTGCAATACTTATGGTAAGGCCCACATCGCCGCCATGCGCGTCGCAGGCATCGACCTGCGCTTTTACAGCCCTTGGCGGCTGCATCACCTCATCGGTTACAATCACCGCACCCACCGCCGCATCCTCGTCGCCGACGGCAAGACCGGCTTCATCGGCGGCGCCGGCCTCGCCTACGCCTGGGATGGCCACGCCGAAGGCCCCCTCCGCTGGCGCGACACCATGTACGAGCTGCGCGGCCCCATCTGCGCCCAGCTTCAGCACGCCTTTGATGACAACTGGCACGAAATCACCCGCGAGCACGTCAGCGGCCCGCAGCACTTCCCCGCCCTGCCCCACGTCGGCCCCCTCACCGCCCAGAGCGTCCTCGGCGCACCGAAAAAAGGCCCCGAAACCATCGGCAGCATCTTCTTGTTAGCCCTCCGCGCCGCCCGGAAGAGCATCGTCATCTCCCACGCCTACTTCATCCCGAACCGCCCAATAATAGACGCCCTCTTCGAAGCCCGAAAACGCGGCGTCCACATCGAACTCCTCGTCCCCGGCCAGCATACAGACATGCCCATGTGCTCCTGCACCACCGCCCCCTTGCTGCGTCGCTTCATCGAAGCCGGCATGGAAGTCCGCGAATACGAAGCCTGCATGATGCACGGCAAGCTCGTCGTCATTGACGACCACCTCAGCATCATCGGCAGCGGCAATATCGACCAGCGCAGCTTCTTCATTAACGACGAAAACAACGTCCTCGTCCTCAGCCCCGACTTCGCCCGCCAGCAGCAGGCCATGCACGCCCAGGACAAGTCCCGCAGCCGTCTTTTAAAAGTGGAGGACCTCCACCAAACCCTCGGCAAACGTCTCAAAGGCTGGTTCGGACGGCGAGTGCAGCACCAGCTCTGACCGGGAGCGTGGGCTGAACTTCGCAGAGGTCTGTGGCAGTGGGGCATGACGCTAGCCAGCCCCGACGACATTACTACCGACGGCGCTCTGTCGAGGCTGAGACGGGACGCGGCTTGACGGTGGGGCCTGCGCCACGCATAGACTGGGCACGACGCATGAAGATTCTCGCCGCGATGTCTGGAGGGGTGGATAGCAGCCTGGCGACGGCGCTGCTGGTCCGGGAGGGGCATGAGGTGACGGGGGCCTACATGAAGAATTGGATCAATGAGGAGGGGATCATCGGTCACTGCCCGTGGGAGGAAGACATCACGGACGCGCGGGCGGTGGCGGAGCAACTGAGCATCGACTTTCAGGTGGTGAATCTGATGCAGGAGTACCGCGAGCGGGTGGTGAAGTATCTGCTGGAGGGCTACCAGGCCGGGATCACGCCGAACCCGGATGTGATGTGCAATCGGGAGATGAAGTTTGGCGTGCTCTGGGACTGGGCGAAGGAGCGCGGCTTCGAGGCGATCGCCACGGGGCACTATGCGCAGAAGGGGTTCGCGGTTCGCGGTTCTCAGTTCGCAGTTTCTGACAACGGAGAACCGGGAACCGAGAACAGAGAACCCGCCATCTTCCGCGGTGCGGACGCGAACAAAGACCAGACGTACTTTTTGTCGATGATGCAGCCGGAGCAGGTGCGGATCGCGATGTTTCCCATCGGCCACCTTTTGAAACCGGAGCTGCGGGAGCAGGCGCGGGCTCTGGGACTGGCGACGGCGGACAAGAAGGACAGCCAGGGCATCTGCTTCATCGGCGAGGTGAAGATGGAGGACTTCCTGCGGAACTTTGTGCCGGACTCGCCGGGGCCGATCGTGGACCTGACGGGCAAGGTGATGGGCGAACACAAGGGTCTGCACCTTTATACGTTAGGTCAGCGGAAGGGGATCGGCGTGGCGAGCCCTCTGCACAAGCAGGCATACGTGGTGGTGGCGAAGCGGCAGGAGAGCAACGAACTCGTGATCGCCATCGAGCAGGCGGACACGCCGCTGCTGTGGGCGCGGCGGTGTACGCTGACGGGTGTTTCGACGACGGGCGCGCCTTTGACGGAGATGCGGACGCTGAATGCGCAGCCGCGGTATCGCTGCCCGGCGGGTCTGGCGGAATATGTGCCGCTGGGAGATGGGCGTGCGACTCTGATTTATCATGAGCCGCAGCGGGCGCTGACGCCGGGGCAGATCTGCGCGCTGTATGACGGCGAGCGGCTGCTGGGAGGTGCTTTTTTCGAATCCATCTCGTATGACTGAGCCTCGAACTGCGTTCCCCTATCCCTCCATGAAACCCCTCCTCTCTGTTCTTCTCGCCCTGGCTGTGCTTCCTGCCTTCGCCGGTGATTTTGTGTCCCTCTTTGATGGTCAGTCCACCACTGGCTGGCATGCGCCGGACGGTAAAAAACCCGGCGCTGGCTGGAGCGTGTCGGATGGCACCCTGCACCTGAATGGCACTCCCGGCGGCATGTTGCTGAGCGACAAGGAGTACACGAATTTCGAGCTGGAGTGGGAATGGAAAGTCGAGGAAGGCGGCAACAACGGCGTGAAGTATTGGGTGACAAAGGTCGGCGGGAAGGAATGGCTCGGCATCGAATACCAAATGATCGATGACAAGAAGCACCCCGATGGCATGAAGGGTGGCAGCCACACGACGGGCTCCATTTACGACATCAAAGAGCCCGCTGCCGACAAGCCGCTGAGGGCTCCGGGCGAGTGGAACACGAGCCGGGTGGTGGTGAAGGACGGGAAGATCGAGCACTACCTGAACGGGGTGCTGGTGTGCGCGTCCGACACGAAATCAGAAGAGTGGACGACGCGGATCGCGGCCAGCAAGTTTAAGAACAAGGTGGGCTTCGCGCCTGGGCATGGTCACATCATGCTCACGGATCACGGGGACGAGACCTGGTATCGGAACATCCGGGTGAAGGAGCTGTAAAAGACGAGGGAGCAACTCGGCAGACGAAGATGCGGGCAGGAGTGCCCGCATCACTTAGCTCTCAGGATACACGGCGACGGCCATGACGCCTTCGGAGGGCAGCCAACCGACAACTTCGACGCGACGCGGGACGGTGCTGGTCGCAGCTGCTTTTTCGGTGCCCATGCCCTGACGGACAGCGTCGATGACTTTCTTCTGCGTGGCCGCATTGACGTTGCTGCCGAAGAGGTCTGCGAGCTTTGCCAAAACGGGTGCTGGAGCAGACATCCCGACGACGGTGACGGGCTGGCGACTCTGACCGCTGGCGACGATGTGCTCGCGCATCATCTCGGGTGAGATCCCGGCAGGCATGAGGATGAGGCGACGCAGACGCGCAACGGTGGGTGCATTCACCTGCGGCTGAGGCAAGATGGCGGTGGTCGTGGTCGTGACAGGCGGCTTGATGGACTTCGACGGCTTTAAAAAGCGACTGGTCGTGCTGCCAGAGTCCATGATCACAGGCATCTCCGGTCCTGCGACAGGCAGCGGCAACAGGCTATCTTGCGCAAAAGCGCAGACGCTGCTGAGGCTCAAAAAGAGCAAGCTGGTGACTCGGGGGGAGGAGAAAATCACGGAAAGGGCACTGGTTTTAACAGGCCACCCCAAGATCGACAACA
>JBIKIA010000027.1:0-18961 GCA_044361885.1 Prosthecobacter sp.
TTGAGGCCATGAAGGTCATGAACGAAATCAAAGCGGAGATGCGCGGCACCATCGCCCGCGTCCTCGTCGAGGATGGCAAGCCCGTCCAATACGGCCAGCCCCTCTTCGAGTTGAAGGCATAGAGTTTAGAGCGCAGGGCAGAGAGCCGGAATGCTCTTCCGGGCAGTTTTTGGACTTACTCTCTGCCTTTTCCGCCCTCACGCCTTCCCTGTATTTCTGACTTTCCGCCCTCAGCCCTTCGCTCTTAGCTTACTCCATGTTTAAAAAAATCCTCGTCGCCAATCGTGGTGAGATCGCCGTCCGCATCATCCGCGCCTGCAAAGAACTCGATGTCAAAACCGTCGCTGTCTATTCCGAGGCAGATGTGGACTCCATGCACGTCCACCTCGCCGACGAGGCCATCTGCATCGGCCCAGGCCCCAGCAGCGAGAGCTACCTGAAGATCTCCCGCATCATCAGCGCCGCCGAGATCGCCAACGTTGATGCCATCCACCCCGGCTATGGCTTCCTCTCCGAGAAAGCCGAGTTCGCCGACGTGTGCGAGCAGTGCAAAATCAAGTTCATCGGTCCCTCCTCCCGCGTCATCGCCACCATGGGTGACAAAAACAGCGCCCGCGCCACCGCCAAGGCCGCAGGCGTCCCCATCACCCCCGGCTCCGATGGCATCATCGCCACCGAAGAAGAAGCCCTCAAGTGGGCTCGCAAGATTGGTTATCCCGTCATCATCAAGGCTACCGCAGGCGGCGGCGGACGCGGCATGAGGCCCGTTCTCAACGAAGCCACCCTCATCTCCAGCTTCCAGGCCGCCAGCCTCGAAGCCCTCAAATGCTTTGGCGACGGCTCCATGTACATGGAAAAGCTCGTCGATAAGCCCCACCACATCGAATTCCAGCTTGTCGCCGACTCCCACGGCAACGTCGTCCACCTCGGCGAGCGCGACTGCTCCATGCAGCGCCGCAATCAAAAGATCATCGAAGAGTGTCCCAGCCCCAAGGTCACCGACGCCCTCCGCAAAAAGATGGGAGATGCCGCCGTCCGCCTCTGCAAAAAGATCGGCTATGAGAACTGCGGCACCATCGAGTTCCTCGTCGATAACAACCGCAAGGACTTCTACTTCATGGAGATGAACACCCGCATCCAGGTGGAGCATCCCATCACCGAGGAAGTCTATGGTTGCGACCTCATTAAAGAGCAGATCCGCATCGCCGCCGGTCTCCCCCTCAGCGAGCACGTCGTCAACGCCAAGGCCCGCGGCCACAGCATCGAATGCCGCATCAACGCCGAAGACCCTGCGCGTAATTTCGCCCCCAGCCCCGGCAAGATCAATCTTTGGTACACCTCCGGCGGACGCGGTGTCCGCGTGGATACCCACGTTTATTCCGGCTACGAAGTCCCGCCCTATTACGACTCGATGATCGCCAAGCTCATCGTCACTGGAGCCACCCGCGAGATCGCCATCAGCCGGATGCGTCGTGCCCTCGGTGAGTTCACCGTCGAAGGCATCAAGACCACCATCCCGCTGCAAAGCAAGATCCTCACCACCGGCGACTTCCAAAGCGGAAACTACGACATCACCTGGGTGGAGAACTTCCTCCGCCAGGAAGGCATGAAGGCATAAGCTAACCGACGCTACCACGTTGATTTTCAAGGCGCTTTCATTAAAGCGCCTTGATCCAAAAGTCCCAGGTCCCCCCGAGAAGTCCCCCCTTACAGGAGAGGATAAGTCACTTTGGGGCGTAGAGTGAGGGCTGAAACGTCGTGACTTACTTCGTCCCAAAAACAACGGGCTAAGTCATCGCCGATGCACGTTTCCATCAATCGTGGATTGGACGGCTAAGGATGATTTTACAACATTCTGCATTTTTTCGCCGTCTTGGAGGTCCTTTTGGCAACTTCTAGGGGAGCCAGCCCCTCCGCATGCCTTCCGTTTCCAGTTCATCACACTCCTCCACTTCCGAATTCCTCAAAGTCCCCGGCATTCCCGGTCTCTATCGCAATACCAAGAGCGGCATTTACTTGGGCGTTAAGAAGGTCCAGGGCAAACGTAAAGAGCGCTCCCTCAAGACCACCGACCGGAAGATCGCTGAACGCCGCTTCAAAGCCTGGATCGAAGAACTTGGGCGGGTGGACAAGGAGGTGGAGAAGACTACTCTTGAAGACCTGTTCGCCCGGCTTCTTGCGGTCAGCGCGGGCAAGTCGCACAACTCCATTGATATTATCGAAGGTATCAGAGACGAATTCCTTGGCTGGTGGCCTTATGGCAGCAAATTCCAAGTGCGCAATGTCCGTCCCTCGCATCTGGAAGAGTGGCTAGCTCTGCTCGGCAATCGTGTCCGCAACAGCAGCTATGACCACACCCGGACGGGGCTCTTTGGGTCACAAAGATTGATCGCCAATTCATGTGGTGGGCGGCGAGTCGCGTGTAACTCATGGGTCCAATCCCCCCCCCGGTTTGCCCCCCTGGCGGTGGGAAAGTGGGGCTTTTTCAGTCCATTTCAGTCAGTTTTCGGGTGGGGAGAACAGGGGGGCAAAGGCTAACTATACGAGCGTCCAGGGTAGGGTGGAACCCTTGTAATTCCATGGTTTAGAACACCTTAGAAGGTGATCGGGCTGGCGGGATTCGAACCCTTCAGCTCTTCGTCCGCCAGGAAGGCATGAAAGCCTAACCTGTAGAGCGGGCTTTCAGCCCGCCATCCGATGACTGCGACCTCCGGCGACGAGAACCCGTATCAGCCGCCGAAGGCGGAGATCGTGGTTAATAAACCCGTCGATTTACCAGCACCAGCTTCGGTTAAAACAGCAACGATTGTGCTGGGGTTGGCTTTTGCCATGTTGGTGAAATTATATTGGGATGCGATAAAACAATATGGGCTTGCCACTGTATGGCAGGACCAACCTTTAGTTGATCCTGCACTTTTGACACCGATTGGATTCATTCTCGCACTGATTGCCAAACGACATAAGGCAACCTACTGCATAATATCGCTTCATCTGGCCCTGACTTCTTTCAATGGGCTGCGAAGTGTAATTACAAAATGGGTATCATCGGAGTCAACTGAGCAAGGCATGATGTCCGATCCGGTTTCTGAAATCGCCGCCATCGCTTTGATTGCCTGGCTCTTCCACCGCTTCACCTTCGGACTCCCCAGCCGCCGCTACTACGGCATGGTCCGCGAAGAATCACGAGCTACCTATGTGCAGAGCGTTGAACCTTGAGCCGCGCTTCACGCAGCCTCACACCTTGATGAAAATCCCGCGCTTCCAGAGCCAGCGCGCCACCGTTAGCATCAGGGCAAAGGTCACACAGGCGGGCACCCACGCCCATTCCTTGCCGAGATGACCCACGAGGCGTTCGGAGATCGTTCGGAAGAAGCCCAGTCCGCTGCACACATACAGAATGATCGGATTCGCGCCAACCCACACAAACGGCGTCGTCCACCTCTGCCAGCCGCACACATCGACGATCCAGTAAAACACCCCCAGCAGCACCGCGCTCCAGCCGCCTGCTACCAGCACAAAGCTCGATGACCAGATCTTCTTGATGATCGGGAAGAAGGGATGCCAGCTCCAGCCCAGCGCGATCATCACGACACCTGCGCCGATTAGCCCGAGCACCTTCCTCGATGCCGCCGCGCCGCTCGTGATCCACTTTCCCGCCAGCAGCCCCAGCAGCGCCGTGGCGATGGCTGGCAGGGTGCTCAGCAGACCCTCGGGGTCGTGATCGCCATCATACTTGCGGCCCGGCAGCCAGATCGAGTCGAGGTAGTTCGTCAGATTCCTCCCTTCGGCAAAGTCTCCTGCGCCAATCCCCGGCACTGGCACCAGCCCCAGCAGCAGGCAATAACCGCCGAGCAGGGTGATGACCGTGATCAGCAATCCACGCCATCCAAGCCAAAGCGAAATCATCCCCGCCACCGCCGAGGCGATGCCGATGCGCTGCAGCACGCCCAGCCAGCGAATCTTCTCCCAGCCATCCTTCAGCCCACCGGAGAAGAACACTCCCAACGCCACAAGGATCAGCGCCCTCCCGATCAAATGCCAAACTGCCCCCGCATGACCTTCGCGCTGCAACCGACGTGGCAGAGCAATCGCCATCGACACACCCGCGATGAACAGAAACAGGGGGAAGATCAGGTCATAAAAGCGGAACCCATCCCACGCAGCGTGCTCAAGCTGCGTCGTCACCACGCCCGTGATGGTCGACTCCGATGCGAACTGCTTCTGTAGTGCCGTCACGACTCCGCCCATTCCAAGAATCCAGCACATGTCAAAGCCGCGCAGGGCATCCAGAGAGACAAGACGTTGGGAGGATTGAGGCTGTGACATGAGGACAAGGAGACGTTTGATCAACCTGCATTCTCACGAGCATCATTTCATCAAGCTAGCGCTCGCGCAATCATGGCCATGCTCGCATTCCCGCCGGTGAGCACACATGCCACGCGTTTGCCCTGCCATACGGCACGATGCTTCTTCAGCGCCGCATAAGCCAGCGCTCCCGCGCCTTCGGCGATGTTGTGCGTGGCCTGGATGATCTCCCGCATGGCGGTGATGGCTTCTTCATCGTTCACCGTCACGATCTCATGCGCATGACGCATCACATGTTCCAGCGCCTCCTTGTTCGGCGTCTTGCACGCCACACCTTCCGCCACACGCGTCGTGCTCGGCTGCTCCACGAACTGCCTTTGCTGAAACGACAGCGCATAGGCCGCAGCATGCTCGGACACAACGCCGATGATCTTCGTCTTCAAACCCAGCGCCTCACGAGCAGCCGCGATCCCGCAAAAGCCCGATCCCAGACCGATGGGCACAAACACAGCGTCCAAGTCCGCCACGGAGCGGAACATCTCCAGGCCGTAAGTGGCCACACCACGGACCAACCAAGGATGAAACGACGGCACGGCATGAAGCCCCTCCTTCACCGCTAGCTCGCGCGAGTATTCCAAGGCCTCCTGAAACTCGCTCCCATGCTCCACCAGCTCTGCGCCGAGCGAACGCATGGCCGCATTCTTCTCCGGGTTGTTCCCATACGGCACCACAATGACTGCACGCAGGCCGTTGAGTCTCGCCGCAAAAGCGATGGACTGCCCGTGATTGCCCGTCGTCGCAGCGATGACGCCGCGCACCTCCGGCTGCTGGCGTTTCAGCTCATCCATATACACCAGCCCGCCACGGATCTTGAAAGCTCCCACCGGCGAGTGGTTCTCATGCTTCAGCCACAGCTCGCAGCCTAGCCCTGCTTCCAGCAGCGGCCAGCGATACGTCGGCGTCTCGCGGATGTGCTGACGAATGAGCGCCTTGGCGGCTTCGATTTCGCTGAGGGTGGGCAGTGGCTCCATGCGCACGACTAAGCATAGGTTTCGTAAAGGCAAGCTCTCGACCTGCGTATGACTCGCGCCATGAACACGCCCGCCACCTCACGTCGTCGTTTCCTTCAAACCTCCCTCGCTGGAGTTGCTTCACTGCCAGCCTGGGCAGCACCCCTCGGGGCAAACAGCGATTTGCGCGTCGCCGTCATCGGCTTTCGAGGTCGCGGGAGTGGTCATATCAGGGAGCTGATGAAAGTGCCCGGCGTGCGTCTCGTGGCGCTCTGCGATGTCGATTCCGCCGTCGTGGACAAACGAGTCGCCGAGCTTGAGAAGCTGGGCGTCAAAGTGAAGACCTTCCGCGACTTCCGCGAGTGCTGTGCCGACAAGGATATCGACGCTGTCACCATCGCCACGCCGAACCACAGTCATGTCTTGATCGCGCTCACCGCCCTCCAGCATGGCAAGCATGTCTATGTCGAGAAGCCGGTGAGTCATAATCTCATCGAAAGCGCCAAGCTCATGGCTGCGGCGACGAAAGCCTACGCGAAGGGCATCATCGTCCAGCATGGCATGCAGCGTCGCTCGGATGTCGGCTGGGCTAGTGCCATGCAGTGGGTGAAAGAAGGTCACATCGGCAAGGCGAAGCTCTCCCACGCCCTCGTTCACGGGCTGCGCCTGAGCATTGATAAGGTGGATGGTCCGCAGCAACCGCCCGCCACCGTCGATTACAAACTCTGGTCCGCACCACGCCCCGAGCTGCCCATCATGCGGAAGCAGTTCCACTACGACTGGCACTGGCAGTGGCCGTATGGCGGCGGCGACATCGGCAATCAGGGCCCGCATCAATACGACGTGGCTCGCTGGGCTCTGGGTGATCCCGACACGCTGCCAAAGCGCGTCATGAGCTTCGGCAATCGCTGGGGTTACAAAGATGATGGCCAGAGCGCGAACTGCCAGATCGCCTTCCATCCGTATGAGCCCGTGCCCCTGATCATGGACAAGTTCGGCCTGCCCATGCGCAACCTCGACGCCAAAACTGGCGAGCCGCCTTACAAAGGCCTGCGCACCGGCAACATCATCCACTGCGAAGGCGGCTACGTTGCCGAATCGAAGGCCTACGACCACGAGGGCAAGGCCATCATGAAGTTCGAAAACTTCCTCACCGGCCCCGACCACATGAAGAACTTCATCGACTCCATCCGTGCCGGCAAATACACGAAGGACGTGCTCCACATCCGCCACGGACACGCAGCGGCTTGTTTGTCCCATCTTGCCAACGTTTCCTATCGCCTCGGCAAAGCGATGAAGCCCAACGAAATCAAAGAGCGTCTCGAAGGCGAAAAGTTCGGCCAGGAACTTTACACCGAGTTCCTCAAGAACCTCGCCAACAACGGCATCGACACCACAGCGGAGCAGATCATCGCCGGGCCCTGGCTCGATTTTGATCCCACGACCAACCAGTTCACCGGCGAGTTCGCCGCCGAGGCGAACAAGCTCTGCCAGGAGGAGTATGCGGCTGGATTCGAGTTGCCAGAGGTCTGAGCGGGAGCGAAAACTCGCCTCCGCCAACTGGCGTTTGAAGCATGAGGACACATTACGAGGATCTGCACGTGACCGAGGACGCACCTGATGAGGTGATCCGCGCCGCGTATCGATCCCTCTCCCTCAAGCATCATCCTGACACCTCTGGCGACCGCCCGCAGTCCAAGTGGAAGATGCAGCGCATCAATGACGCCTATGCCGTGCTGGCCGACACCGGCAAACGTGCCGACTACGACGCCATGCTCCGGCGGCAGAGAATTCCCCGGCCTGCCCCTGCCCCGGTTCCTGTACACACGACGCAGGTATCCCAGCGACTCCATCCACGTGCTCAGCGTAGCATTCGGCATACGCCATCGTGGCAGCGCGACGGGCTCGGCTGGCTCTCCGATGCACGACTTGTGCTCCCCATGGTCGCGATCCTCTGGCTGGTGGTCTTGTGGATGGTGAGGAGATAATGGGGTTGAGCCTGGCCCTGCTGCTGCTTGGCTTTAATGCCTTGCCAAAGGCTGGCGAGCCGTGATGCAATGTGGAGATGAACGAACCTGAACAACCAAAGAAGGGCTGGGGATGGCTTGTATGGGGCGCTGTCGTCGTTGTCTTGTTGTTGATGAGCCTCTTTGCGCATGCAGTCTGGATTGTCATTTCTGACACGGCCCGCATGTCTTCAGCCTCTAACAGTTGCCGCCAGATCATCATGTCGCTCAAAATTTGGGCAGAAGACAACGATGGAGCATTCCCAGATGCGACCTTCCCCTGCCCACATAGCTCGAACCAAGTGCTGAGAAAACTTTTCCAGGAGGAGATCATCCAAGATGAACGGGTCTTCGGGGGAATTGGTAGCCCGTTCATGTCAGACAACAATTTTGGAGAAGCACACCACTTCTCCCATGCCTTGGAGCCTGGGGAAAACCATTGGGCCATGGTGGCTGGATTGAATCCCAGAAGCGAAGGCAGTCTGCCGCTGGTCTTTGAAAACGCCATTAACTCAGAATGGCCGCCCAAGTGGCTGATCAATCAAATCACACCCGTTCGTGGCCGCACTTGGAGAGGTGGACGCATCATCGTGGGTCGCGTGGATAACAGCGTGAACGTTGAAAAGCTCGTTGAGAGGAATGGCGTACTGACCCTGCCAGACACGATTCTCAAACCCGGAGGTAAACCTCTCATGCCGCTTCCACAAGTCCTCGGCATCGAAGAGAAGGCCAACGAATAGCGCGGAGCGGTGTCGCCGCCCCTTCAGGGCTCTGCCACCGCACTCCGGGACGCTGCCGCGTCTTCCATGTGCCATCCTGCCTTGTCAGTTGTCATCCGCAGTTTGGTATTGTGATCGAGGTCGGAGTTGACTAGATCAGGTCACGAATGAGCGCGCGATACGATGTCGAAGGAATGGTGGTGGTCGTCATGGGCGGCACCACCGGGCTTGGCTTGTCGGCGGCGCGGGCGCTGGTGGCAAATGGGGCGCGTGTGGTGGTGTCGAGTCGCTCGGAAGCGAACGTGCAGGCGGCGCTGCTTCAACTCGGTGCCAATGCGCGCGGCTTTGCGGGTGATGCTTCTTTATCCGAAACTTCGGAGCGCGCTGTGGCGCTGGCGGTGGAGGCATTTGGCAGGCTGGATGCGCTTTACCATGTGGCTGGCGGCAGTGGTCGCTCGAGGGGCGATGGGCCGCTGCATGAGATGACCGATGAGGGCCTGCGCTATACCCTGGATCTGAATTTGAGTTCCATCATGCTTTCGAATCGCGCGGCGGTGCGGCAATTCATCAAACAGGGTGGCGGTGGCTGCATCTTGAATATGGGCAGCGTGCTCGGCTGGTCGCCCTCGCCGGAGTTCTTTGCCAGTCATGCGTATGCTGCGGCAAAGGCGGGCATCCTTGGCTTCAGCAAATCCATCGCCAGTTACTATGCGCCGCAAAACATCCGTGTGAATGTCATCGCTCCTGCACTGGTGGAGACGCCGATGTCTCAGCGTGCGGTGGGCAATGAGGCGATCATGAACTTCGTGGCCGCTAAACAACCGCTCGATGGCGGGCGCGTTGGCGCACCGGAGGATTGCGATGGGGCTGCGCTCTTCCTGCTCTCTCGTGCGGCGAAGTTCATCACGGGGCAGATCATCGCCGTGGATGGCGGATGGACTGTCAGCGAAGGGAGAAACAAAGCATCATGAGCTTGGCGATTGGGATCGATCTCGGCGGCACGAACATCAAGGCAGCGCTCATTGATGGCGCTTCAGGCGAACTGGTAACGAGCCTCTCGAAGCCGACCCTGGATGGTGAGTTCATCAACAATGAACCTCGCTTCGCATATACGGTGCGGGAGATCGTGCATGAGCTGGAAGCCAAAGCCGGTGGTGTAAAGCTGCGCGTCGGGCTGTCCGCGCCGGGTTTGGCGAACCCGAATGGGCGCTGCATCGACTGGATGCCGGGGCGGATGCATGGGCTGGAGAAGTTTGACTGGCCCAGCTTTCTAGATCGCGAGGTGCAGGTGCTCAATGACGCGCACGCGGCTTTGCTCGGCGAGGTGTGGATCGGTGCGGCGAAGGGCTGCCGGGATGTCTTCATGATTACGCTCGGCACGGGAGTCGGCGGTGCCGTGCTCAGCGGCGGACGTTTGCTCAAAGGCCACATCGGTCGCGGCGGGCATCTCGGGCACATCACCGTGGATGCGAATGCGCCGAAGGACATTTTTAACACGCCTGGCAGTCTGGAGTCCTTCCTCGGCAACAAGACGCTTCAGGAGCGCGGGGCAGGGAAGTATGAGAACACTCACGTTCTCGTCGCTGCTGCAGCTTCGGATGATGCCACTGCAAAAGCACTGTGGCTTGAATCCGTGCGCTACCTTGCCGTTGGCATCGTCTCTTTGGTCAATGTCCTCGATCCCGAACTCGTCATCCTCGGCGGAGGCATCGCTTCCGGTGCGGGGGATCAACTCATGCAGCCGCTGCAAACCTACCTCGACGAGTTTGAGTGGGCTCCAGGCGGGCATCGTGTCCGACTCGCTCTCGCTTCCGCTGGAGAATGGGCGGGAGCTTATGGCTGCGTTCATCAACTCAACTCTTCACCTTCATGACACCTGCTGAAACCTACCTCGCCAAATCTGCGAACCTCATCGACTGCGTCCGTGCGCAGCTTCCGCTCATTTCACAAACAGCGGATCTCTTTTCCAAGACCATCCTCGCGGGGCAAATGGTGCATGTCTTTGGTTCAGGCCACAGCCGCATCCTCGTGGAGGAGATGTGGCCGCGATACGGCTCGTTTCCGGGCTTCAATCCCATCGTTGAGCTATCACTGACCTTCCACAACCTGGTAGTCGGTGCGAATGGACAGCGTCAGGCGATGTTCCTGGAGAACGTGAGTGGCCTCGCGGCACGCATTTTGCGGAACTTTGATCTCAAGGCAGGTGATAGCGCGCTCGTCGTGTCATCCAGTGGCTGCAATGTGGTGCCGGTGGAGATGGCGGAGGAGTTTCAGCGACGTGGCGTGAAGGTGGTGGCCATCATTTCCAAGGTCCATGCCGATGCGAGCACGACGCGGCATCCAGGCGGCAAGAAGCTCCAGGACTTTGCCGACATCGTACTCGATACCGGCGCGCCAGTGGGAGACGCGATGGTGAAGATCGAAGGGCTCGAAACGCCTGTGGCTCCGGGCAGCACGGTGGGTGGATGTCTGCTCGTCAATGCCATCAAAGCTGAAGTGGCTGACCGACTCGTGAAAGCAGGTCAGCCACCCAAGGTGCTTACAGCGGGAGTGGTTGTCGGTGTCGAGCGCGCCACGGAACTCTTCGAAGCCGCGTATGACGAGCACGCGCGGCGGATCGCTCCTTACTATGCCGGACTTGGCGTTTGATCAGATCGCCCAGCCTTCGCGGTAGGTCTTCGTGAGAAGCTTGTCTGCGGCGGGATTGTTTTTGAAGGCGAAGGCTTCGGTGTCCCATTCGAGGGTCTTGAGATCAAGCGGGCGACCGGTGCGCTGATCAATCTCTCCGATGGCGAGACGTGTGGCGACGTTGCCGAGTTGAACGGTTTCAGACAGCGGACCGGCGTAGTCGAAGCCATCGCTGGTCTTTTCGCCGCCGAGGCAGGCGTCCACCCAGCGGTGCCAGTGGCTCAGGCCCTGCTCTTTCGGATACTTGAAGCCGGTGAACTTTTCCAAAGGATACAAACGAGGTCCGGCGACATGGGCTAGCACCATGTTTCCTTCCTCACCGATGAAGAGCGAGCCGCTGCGTGGCAGGTCGAGGTTGTCAGGCATCCGAGCAAGCTTGCGATCCGGGCGCAGGCCGCCGTCCATCCAGGTTACTTTGAGCGTCTTGCCTGCGGTGAGTTCGTTGCCGGGGAAGACATACTCAATGGTTTCGTTCGTCGGCCAGATGTGCTCGTTCACGCCGCTGTTTTCAGCGGTAATTGTGAGCGGAGCTTTGATGCCGAGCGCGGTGAAGACGGGATCGAGAATATGGCAGCCGAAGTCTCCGAGTGCACCGCCACCGAAGTCCTGCCAGTCACGCCAGATAAAGGGATGGTAACACGGGGCATACTCGCGCATCGGAGCCACGCCGAGCCAGAGATCCCAGTTCACATGCGAGGGCACTTTGGCACCAGGAGCAGGAGCGAGGCGTTTGTTGCGTTCGTTACCGGTGACGGCGACCCAGGAATACACTTCTTTGATTTTGCCAATCGCGCCTTCTTTGATCAAGCGGGTGCCGAGGCGGTATTCGAGGTTCGAGTGGATCTGATTTCCCATCTGGGTCACGACCTTGGCCTTCGCAGCTTCCAGACGCATCTGCCGCGCTTCCCAGACGGTGTGGGCGAGCGGCTTCTGGCAATAGACGTGCTTGCCCAGGCGCATGGCATCAATGGCCACCTTTGCGTGCATGTGGTCGGGAATGCCGACGTTCACGGCATCAAACTTGTCGCCCAGCTTGGCGAACATCTCGCGGAAGTCAGCGAAGTGCGCTACGCCGGGATGCTCGGCATCGACCTTGTCGAAGCGGGTGCTGTCGATGTCGCAGAAGCCGACGTATTGCACGTTCGCATGACCACCAATGTTTTTGATGTCGCTGAAAGCCATCCCGTTCGCGCCCACGGACACGACGTGGAGCTTCGAGTTCGGACTGGCAGACTTCACCACGGCGGGGAAAGCGATGGCGCTGGCGGCGAGGGAGGTGGACTTGAGGAAAGAGCGGCGGTCGGTAGGCATGGCTCCAGAACTACGCGGTAGCGCCCTGCGCCCTGTCAGGACGTCACAAATGAACGCAATGAGAGTTCATCCAAAGGGCTTGCTACATCCGATCAAAACCGCTAACGCATAGAGTCCAGCATGGCACGGCCTCTGCGTGTCATGCGATTCCCCTTTTCCTGGCATGGTCTGCGCCTCTCTCTTCCCACCAGTATTTCGCCGTTCTCTGAACGTCTGGCTTTCGGCGCTTTTGCTCCTGGCATCGCCCTTGGTTCAGGCCTTTGACACCGTGGTGCTCGACGCCGGTCATGGCGACTTCGATCGCGGAGCGGCCATCGGCTACGTTTATGAAAAGCACCTCGCGCTGGATACGGCGCGCCGGGTGGAACAGCTTTTGAAAAAGGCTGGCCTCAAGGTGATCATGACCCGCTCACGCGATGTCTTTATTCCGCTTTCCGGTCGAGCCTCCGTCGGCAACCGCTATGGCAACGCGATCTTCGTGAGCATTCACTACAACTACAATCGCGGCGGCAGCGGCGCGGGAGTGGAGAGCTACTACTATCACACGAAGGGCTACACGCTCGCGGCCTACATCCAGGCCTATCTCGTGCAGCGCACGAGCATGACGAATCGCGGTGTGAAGCACGCCAGCTTTCATGTTATCCGCGAGACCACGCGCAATCCCTCCGTGCTCATCGAGTGTGGCTTCGTGAGCAATTCGACCGAGCGCGCTCGCATGATGACCGGTGAGTTTCGCAACCGCATCGCCGAGGGCATCGCTCAAGGGATCGTGTCGTATAAAAAAGCGAACTGAGGTTTTCAGCCATGCTCGTGACTTGCCACCAGATGCAGGAGATCGAGCAGCGCGCGTTTGATCAGGGCGTGAGTGCAGCGGACCTGATGGAGAAGGCGGGCATCGGCATCGCCAAAGAGATGCGGCGATTCTTTCCGCAGCCAGGCACGCTGATCCTTTATCTCGGCAGTGGTAACAATGGGGGAGATGCTCTCGTCGCAGCGCGTGAGTTGCAAAAGCTTGGCTGGCAGGTGCTGGCGAGATTGAGCGGCCCCATCGAGAAGATGAAGCCTCTGCCGAAAGGCCATCTCGATGCCTTCCCGAATTTGCGCGTGCTCGAAGCAGCAGCTAAGGTCGATGAACTCGCGCGGCCCATCGTGCAACTCGATGGACTTCTCGGCATCGGTGCTGTCGGGGAGATGCGGGCTGACATCCGTGCTCTCGCCGCCGAGATGAATACGCTGCATCAGGAAGCGCACGCTTTCACTGTGGCGATGGACATCCCCTCCGGTTTGAATGGCGACACTGGCGAGCCATCACCCGACTGTGTCATTTCGGATCTCACGGTGACGGTGGCCTGCGGCAAAGCGGGGCTCGTGGCCGATGTAGCGACTCCGTTTGTGGGCCGTCTGGCGCTCGTGCCGCTTCGTGATCTCAAAGCCGATGAGGATCACAGTCCACAACTTCTCACGCCTGAACTGGTGCGAAGTTTCCTGCCACGACGGAGCTTTGAGTTTCACAAAGGCCAGGCTGGGCGAGTCGGCATCATCGCGGGGTCACGCGGATTCATTGGTGCCGCCGTGCTGGCCTGTGGTGGCGCTTTGCGTGCCGGGGCTGGGATGGTGACGTTGCTCGTGAAGGAGGAGGTCTATCCACTCCTCGCATCGCTTGTGCCGCCTGAGGTGATGGTGAAGCTGGTGAAGGATTACCGAGAGGTGCTGGAGATGAGCTTTGATGTGCTCGCCATTGGTCCAGGACTTGGGTTTGAACACAAGGATGAGGTGCTGACGGTGATCCAATACGCCAGCGTTCCCGCCGTGGTGGATGCGGATGCGATCACCATGGTCGCACATGCGGAGGTGCCCGTGTTTCTCACCTCCACGCCACCGCGGCTCTTCACCCCGCATCCCGGCGAAATGGCCCGACTGGCGGGGGATTGCGATGCCCATCCGCGAATTAGTCAGGCGGAGCTTTGGGCGTTGGCGCATCCGGGAAACACGCTGCTGCTGAAAGGTGCGCGAACCGTGATCGCCACCGAAGGTCCACCGACCTTCTTCAACACCACCGGCCACCCCGGCATGGCCACGGGCGGCATGGGTGATGTGCTCACTGGCGTGTGCGCCGCGTTTGCCGGACAAGGCCTGAATTTGCATTATGCCGCAGGACTCGGGGCCTGGAGCTGCGGACGTGCGGCGGAGATCGCGGCGCTGAGCATCGGGCAAAACTCCGTGCTGCCCACGGATGTGATTGCGCATCTCGGGCAAGCTTTGAGCGAGCTTGAATGATGGGCGGCCCTGCGCCAGACATTCGTCATGCCCTACCGACACACGCTCACCGACCGCGTCCAGTTCGCCGATACCGACATGGCGGGCATCGTGCATTTCTCGAACTTCTTCCGCTACATGGAGCGCGTGGAGCATGACTTCTTCCGCACCTTGGGGATGTCGATCTGGGATGGGCACAATGAAGTCACCGATGGCGAACGCGTGGGTTGGCCGCGGGTCCATGCTTCCTGTGATTACAAGGCTCCGCTGCGCTTTGAAGAGGAGTTCACCATGGAACTGCTCGTCGAAGAAGTGCGCAAGAAGACGATTCGTTACCTGATTCGTTTTTGGAAGAAGGATGGGGAGCTGAGTGCCGAAGGGCGCATCATCGCCGCCTGTGTTCAGCGAGATAAGATGTCCGGCAAAATGAAGGCGGTGGACATCCCGGCGCGGGTCTTCGAGAAGATCGAGGCGGCTCCGGCGGAGTTGCTGGCGGCGGCGAAGTAGGCTGGGCAGAGTGAGGTGCTGAATCGGGACGTGTTGGCGAAGCAGACGATGCCTCATTGGAATGAGGCACTACGACATGGCCGAGGTGTTGCCCCCCATTCCGAATGGGGAGTTGGGGGCGATCACTCCGCCATCGGCTTCCTGATTTGCCACTGCTTCTCGGGCAGGCCGAGGAGCTTCACGACAGCGGCGGGATAGGTCCAGGCCTTTTCATCGGCACTGTAGATGATCACGCGGGTCTTTTCGGCAGCAAGGGCTGCGGCCTGGGGCAGGTCGAGATACTTGAGCACGTTCAGGTAGGCGGGACCGCTGGCATGGCTCGTGGGAAGCTCGTGCAGATCGAGGCGTGTGATGCCGTCTTCGAAGAGCGATGCGTAGAGGGCGTTCACGGCCATGTCGCGCTGGCCCTGAATCCACAGCGGCTTCTTCTCAAAACCGGAGATCTGCTTCACGGCCTGCACAGCGCGGCGGATGTCCCAGGCGCGCATGGAGTCGGCGGTCTGACCGAGGAGGTAGAAGCGGCGGAGGCGCTGCGTCTGTGCCTTTTCACTGCCGGTCCATTCGGTGGGGCCGATGCCGCGCGGGGCGAGGTAGGCCATGCCCCATTTGAAGGTCTCAAACATCTTCTTCTCGCTCTCAAAGGCCTTTTCATCCGGCTTGATGGAGGGGAAGACATCGAAGTGCTTGCCGAAACGTGAGTGGTAGGTGCCGATGAAGTGGTCCCAGCCTTCGGCGTCCAGCACGTTCAGCGCGACGAGTTCCAGATCCTCCAGTCGCAAACCAGCGCGGTGGGCGATGTGCAGGCGCAGGCGTATTCCGGGTTCGGACTCATAATCATAGGCGGTGAACTCGACGCCGTCGCGCTCGCTGCGGCCTTCTTTGTTCGGCTGGATGGCGGCGGCTTCCTTTGGCCAGCCGGCGAGGACTTTGTCCTTCAGTGCAGTCATCCAGGTTTCCTTCTGCTGATTCCAGTCGCCCTGCGATCCAGGGACTTCAGGAGCTTTGGCCTGCGCGACGAAGGTCTGGTCGATGGTGGTGTTCTTCTCGTCCTTCGGCAGTTCTTTGAAGACTTGGAGCTGCTCGGGTTCGAGCTGCTTTTTTGCGCCTTCATCCAGCACGGCCATGGGGTCCGCACCTTTGAGATGACGCTCGAACCAATGGAAGGCACCGTTGTTCAGAGGCTGGAGATCCTTGTGCGGACCTTCGGCGACTTGCAGGCCGAGTTTGTCAGCAGCACCGAGTAGCGAGTAGATGCGGCTGACTTTCTGATGGAGGTCAAAGACGCCGTTGATGGGGAAGATGCTGTCTTTGTCCGTGTTGCAAATGAGCAGAGCACGGGGTGCCACGAGCGCCACCAGACGATCATAGTCCCAGCGATAGGTGTTCACATAAAACATGCAGTCGCAGTGCCCCTCGACGCAGCCGTCCACGACATGGTTTCGCATGTTCGTCACGCCAGCCGTGGGTGCGGCGGCCTTGATACGCTCATCCAGTGCAGCGACCCACCAGGAGTAGGCTCCGCCACCGCTGCGGCCAGTGACACCGAAGCGTGTCTTGTCCACTTCGGGCCGTGTTTCGAGATAATCGAGGCCGCGCATCCCCGCCCAGGCTTCGAGTCCGGCGGGCGTGTAGCCGCGCGAATACCACCACCAGCGGCCTTTGCTATAGGTGCCGTGATGCTCGCCTCGGATCTCGCCGAGCTGGACGGTGTCGATGATCAGGCAGACGTAGCCGTGACGGGCAAACCAGATGCCGTGGTGATGGTAGCCGGTCTTGTTTCCATAGCTCACTCCATCCTTCACGACATTGGCATGACCGCAGACATAAAGGATGGCGGGCAGCGGCTTCTCCACCTTCGTGGGCAGGTAGAGATTGGAGGTCACGTAAAGCCCCGGCACGGCCTGGTAGTGCATCTTTTCCACGCGCCAACCATCGCCCGCGAGATCGCCAGTCTTCGTGGCCTGGAGCGGCGTGCGCGCAGGCATGGGATCGAGTCCCAGCATCTCGGCGAGCTGGCGGCGATACTCAGGGGCCTTGGCCTTCCAGTCATCGGCGCTTTGGATGTCCTTCAGTCCGCCGGTCTGCTCGATCTCATGCACCTGCCGTTCCCAGTAGCTTTGCAGCATTCGATTCCCTGGCGTGTCTGGCGTCTTTTCTGGATAGGGCGCGGCCTGGAGAGAGGTGACGAGACAGAGAAGAGCAAGTTGTAGGCGCATGGACAGCATACGCCAGCACAGCGCCCGGCTCTTTCGGTTGGGATTGTCCCCCCATTAAAACAGCAAACCCGCCGGGCTTGCGCCACGGCGGGTGTTGATGGATTTCAGGTTTCTCGGGGGAGGGAAAATTAGGAGCCGGAGACGGCGTCGGAACCACGCTCACCAGTGCGGATGCGGACGGCTTCGAGGACATCGCTCACGAAGACCTTGCCGTCACCGATCTTGCCGGTGTTGGCGGCTTTGACGATGGCATCGACGACGGTTTCGCTGCGGGAGTCTTCGACGACGACCTCGATCTTCACTTTGGGAAGGAAGTCCACGGTGTATTCGGAACCGCGGTAGATTTCAGTATGGCCCTTTTGACGGCCGAACCCTTTGACCTCGACGACGGTCATGCCTTCCACTCCCACTTCAGAGAGGGCTTCTTTGACGTCTTCGAGTTTGAAGGGCTTGATGATCGCTTCGACTTTTTTCATGGCTGAGCAATTAGTTGTGTGGTTTGGCGGATTATGCAACGACCAGAGAAGACCAGAGGTGATTTTCCGCAGGTTGATTGCTTCGAGTTTTATCCAAAAGCGGGAAGCGTGCCAAGTTTCCTCGCGAAATATTTTCGGCCTATCCCCAGCTGCGCAGCGGGGTTGCATTCCAAGCCTGTCTGACCTACGACGGAGGGCCATGCTTCGCCATCTGTTTATTCTTTGTTTTTTGTGCCTCCTCCACCCCGCCGTGCAGGCCCAGGAGGAGTCTCTCTCCCTGCGGCTGCGCTGGCTTCCGGACCATGCCTATGTGCAGGAAACGACCACGGAGACGACCACTGGCCTCACCGCCATCGGCAAGCCGGAGGATCAAAAAATGAAGGTGAAGCAGACGACGGAGATTCGTGTGACCGGGGCTGCCGACGGGGAAAAGCAGGCCCGCGTGACCTTCGCCGCGCTCAGTGGTGAGGTGATGCTCAACGGGAAGAAGGAACTCTTCGATTCGACTAATCTGGAAAAGGCGAACCCGATGATTCGTGCTTCCGTTGGCCAAAGTGTGGGTAAAACGTTTGTGTTGGCCTACGACGTCGAGACTCCGGCGAAGGAGGAGGGGCCTGATTTGGAAAAGATCTCCGAGGCGCGGCAGGTGGCTGATCTCTACCGCCGCTCTCTGGAAATGGGGCTGCCGAAGATGCCGGTGAAGACGGGCGACCGCTGGACCTCGCAGGAGACGGTGAACTTTCCCAGCGCGGGCACGGTGAACATCGAGCTGCGGGCCAAACTGGAGGCGCTGGTGGAATATGAAGGCCGTCCTCAGGCCAAGGTGTCCTTTGAAGGCGAGATGAAGCGCGCCGACGAGTCCGCCGGATCACGCGCTGTCACCATTGGCGATGGCTCACGTGTATTTGGCCAGGTGCTCTTCGATCTGGAACGCGGCACGGTTTCTTTTGGAGCCTTCCGGGCGGACATCCAGCTAGAGATCCAGGGGAAAAAGATCCCCGTCCGTCAGCAGGTGACGACGAAGCTGACGAGTCTGACGAAGGTCTAAAACTAGCCCAAAGCCAATCGCTCCCATGATCCGCGCCTGGCTAGAGCTCGCCCGCATCTCCAACCTACCCACGGTCTGGACGAACGTGACCGCAGGGTGGTTGCTCGCTGGGGGTGATTTGGGAAATCCACTGCTGCTCTGGATGCTGGCCGCAGGCTCGCTGCTCTACACGGGCGGGATGATCCTCAATGACGCGGCGGATGTCCGCTTTGATCGCGAGCATCGGAAAGAACGGCCGATCCCGAGTGGTCGCGTGAGTGCGGCGGCGGCTTGGTCGGTGGGATTGGGAATGCTGACGTTCGGGTGGTATCTCGCTGTGTTTTTCGGCACGGCCAGTTGGGAGATCACGACGGCGCTCGTGGGCTGCATTTTGTTTTACGACTTCTACCACAAGCCCTGGGCGGGTGCGGTTTGGGTGA
>JBIKIA010000028.1:0-18944 GCA_044361885.1 Prosthecobacter sp.
CGGCCTCCTCGTGCTCACCGCCGATGGCTGGCAGGGCGTCGGCAGCTTCCAGCTTCCCGAACTTCCCGACGTCACCGGCGAGACCCTCACCACCACGCCCGTCCATGCAGGCAGTGTGCTGATACTTCCCGACACCGGCACAATTTTGGAGTGATCACCCGCGCTTCAAACCCGCCACCAGTTTCTCTCCCGCCGCTTGCAGCGTTTCCTCCTTCTTCGCGAAGTGGAAGCGGATGTAGCGGTGCTCGGGCTCGCGGAAGAAACTGCTGCCGGGCACGCCGGTGATGCCGACTTCCTTGGTCATCCATTCTGCCGCCTCGGTGTCTGTCTTGAAGCCGAGGGAGGAGATGTCCAGCAGCGTGTAGTAGGCCCCCTGCGGCTCGGTGAAGGGCAGGCCGGTCTGGCGCAGGTAGTCGAGGAAGACATCCCGCTTCGCATCATAGGCGCTTTGCAGTTCCGTGTAGTAGCTGTCCGGGAACTCCAGTGCTGTCACGGCGGCCTCCTGCAAAGGGGCGGCAGCTCCGACGGTGAGGAAATCATGCACCTTCCGTGCCCGTGAAATCAGATGCTCAGGCGCAAAGACATGCCCGAGACGCCAGCCGGTGATGGAATACGTCTTCGACAGCGAACCGCAGCTCAGCGTGCGCTCCCACATGCCCGGCAGGGTGGCAAAGTAGGTATGCACATGCGGTGCATAAACGATGTGCTCATAGACCTCGTCCATCAGCACAAAGGTGTCGTACTCCTCCGCCAGTCCGGCGATGAAGAGCAGCTCCTCGCGGGTGAAAACCTTGCCGCTGGGATTCGCCGGATTGCAGATCACGATGGCCTTCACGCCGGAGGCAAAGGCCTGGCGCAGTTCTGCACGGTCAAAGGTGAAGTCCGGCGCATGAAGTGGCACATGCACGGGGATCGCCCCCGTCAGAATCGCATCCGCCGCATAGTTTTCGTAGAAGGGAGAGAAGACGATCACCTTGTCCCCCGGATCACAGGCTGTCATCATGGACACCATCATCGCCTCCGTGCTGCCGCAGGTGACCACGAGATGCCGGTCGGGGTCGATTTCCAGCCCGCTGAATCGCTGATGCTTCTTTGCCAGCGCCTGCCGGAAACGCGGTGCGCCCCAGGTCACCGCATATTGATGAAACGGCCCGCGAATCGCCACCGCCAGTGCATCGATCAACTCCACTGGCGGATCGAAGTCGGGAAACCCCTGCGCCAGATTGATGGAACCATGGCGGTTGGAAAGGCGTGTCATCTCGCGGATGACAGATTCGGTGAAAACTTCGAGTCGGCGGGCAGGCTGGGGCATGGCGTGTCCCGATAAAAAGGATTTCCGCTTTAGCAGGAATTTTTTGTGACGTTCGCGAGCAGGGGCTGCACGCGGAGTGAGGCTCACTTCGCCGCCATTTTGACCTCACGCCACTCCACTTGATTGAAACGGGTGGGGCTTTCATACGAGCCAAGGCCAAGCGCAAAGCGCCTGTCCGTGCCATTCCAGCCCCATGGAGTCGGGATCGAAAGCGGCCTGCCTGTGACGTCGAATTCCTTCTTGAACTCGCCATCCACACTCACTCTCACGCGGCCTGGGCGCACTTCGAGGAGCATTTCGTAGCTGCGCCCGTTCTCCAGCGGGAAGCGGAAGCCGTAGCCGGCCACGAGCGACTGCTCACCCACCATTTGCACACCGGCCAGCCCCTCGTCCCAGGCATCGAGATCACAGCAGCCGAGCGTGCCGTTGGCGGAGAAAAACAGCGCTACGGAATGCGCACCACCCAGGCGAGTGAACCACAGGCGAGCATCATAGAATTCAGGCAGTTCCTTTTCCAGGATCACGGCGCAGATTTGCTCGTTGGAGGTGAGCACGCCATTGGCGTCCTTCCGCCAGTCGCCACCGATCACGTCCTGATAGATGCGCACACCTGCCAGAGCATCGTGCCACGGCCCTGGCAGCGGCTGGTCGGGCACGTTCTTTGCCACCTCCGCCTGCCGAACCCAAAGCGCGTAGCCAGCCATGATCAAAACGAACGAGCCAAACAGCCAGGGCCACAACGAAGTCAGTGATACTGGGGACGCACTCCGCCGGGATCGGCCGCAGTGCGCGCATGACGGCCTCGCTGACAAGTGCAGGAACCTCCGCCCGCAACCGGTGCGGTGGGTCAAAACTGCCGCGTGGTGTCTGGCCGGTGACCGAGTGGCATGAGGCCTTCGAGAAGATGCACAAAGGCGAGGTGGTGAAGAGCGTGCTGCGTCCGGTGTGATCTCAGGTTAGCGACTCCATCAGCACACCGATCTCGGCGCGCACGCTGGCTTCGGTGGGGTTGTCGAGCGTTTCGGCGATGGTGGCAAAAATGACTTCTCGGAAGCGATGACACAGGCGGTGGGTGGCGACTCGTAGTGCGCCTTCTTTGATGCCGAGTTGTTGGGCGACGACGGCGTAGTCTTCATTGCCGTCGGCGTCAATGCTGAGCAGCGGACGGCAGGCGGTGAAGAAGTTTCCCTTGCCGCTTTGCTCATGCTCGGCAGCGAGACGCGACATCGCGGTGTCCATGGTCGTGATGGCCCATTGGCGGGTGAATTCATGCTCGGGGCTCTGTGGGTCTGCGGGGTCGAGTGGCGTTTCGATTTGATCGAAATAGAGGTTATCCCGATGACGATCACGAGAGCGCAGGTTGATGAGACGTTTGCTAAAGATGCTGAGCAGAAACGTGCGCAGCTTGCCACGCTCGGCATCGGCGGTGGCGAACTTGTCATTGCGCAGTAGCTCGGCGAAAAAACTTTGCGTGGCGTCTTCAGCGTCGGCTTCGTTCAAACCCCAACGTCGAGCGAAGCTACATAGCGGTGGCCAGTAGAGGCGGCAGAGTTCGTCCAAAGCTGCACGCGCGGCAGGTGCGTCATCCTTCGTGGCACGAGCAACTAGGGTCCAGCGGGTGGGTTGAAAGACATGCGTGCTCATGGCTTCCTTTCCAGCACGATGCGGAAACCGAGGATGAACGAGCGTGTTTCACGGCTCACAACAGGTCGATAGCCAGCATCGAGCACGTCTGGCGTGGAGTCGAGCCATGTGGCACCGCGCGTGTAGGTTTGCTGCCCCGCTGCACTCGCGATCCATTCGGCGACGTTGCCACCCATGTCGTAGAGTCCATGACGGTTCGGTGAAAAGGAGGCGACGGGCGCGGTGTAGGCATGGCCGTCGTTGCGCGGGCTGATGATGGGCAGCTTGGCAAAAGCGGCATCGCTGCGCAGTTCATCGCTGGCGTAGTTTCCGGCATCGGCGGGCGGCGGGAAAGTGCCATGCCACGGATATGCATTCGCGGGGTCATGCGCGTCGGCTTCCAATCCGGCAGCGATGCTCCACTCGGCCATGGTGGGCAGCCGATAGCGATCCTGCGAACCGATGCGCCCCGAGCCACGCTCATAAAAAGTGAGCCATTCGCAGAACGCGATGGTCTCCTCATAGGTGACGGCGATCACGGGATGCTCGGGCGTCTGCGGAATGTGCGGCTGCTTCCATGTGCCGTCCTTTTGCATCCATGCTTCGCGCGTGCCTTCGTAGTTCACATAGACGGGCACGGGGATCTGCAAACGGCGCGCGACCTCGCTCGCCGCGAAGTCGCGCACACGAGTCTCGGTGGTGCAAAAGAGCACGCCCGGTGTGCCGGCGGGCACGAAGGTGAGGCCGAGGCTGTTGGTGAAGGAGGCGGTCTTTGGCTGCTGCATCCACACGATGGCGGCGATGACACCAAGCAGCGCGCAGGTGCTCCACATCACGGTGCGCCAGCGTCGCGATGGTGCAGCGGTCAGACCGGCGCTGAGTTCGAGCACTTGGCCATAGCGCCGGGCAGGATCGCTCTGCATGGCTCGCGCGAGCACGACATCAAGCCCGCGCATGGACGGCACGATCTCGGACACCGGGCGATACACACCACGCGGGAGCTGACCGGTGAGGAGCTGATAAAGCATCACGCCAAGGCTGAAAATATCCGCGCGATGATCCACCGTGCTGCTTACGATGAGCTGCTCCGGCGCGGTGTAGTCCGGCGTGCCGAGCAGCGTGCCCGTCATCGTGAGATCGCCCGCTGCTTCGTCCTGCGCGAACTGCGCGATGCCGAAGTCAGCCACCTTCACCTGACCCGTAGCATCCAGCAGCACATTGCCCGGCTTGATGTCGCGATGCACGACGCCGCGCTGATGAGCAAACTGCAACGCTTCGCACACCTGCCGCACGATGCGCAGCGCCTCATCCGGTGGCAGCGTGCCTTCGTTTCGCAGTCGCGTGGCGAGGTCCGTCCCCTCCACGAGTTCCATGACTATGAAGTAGTGCCCGTCATCCGCCTGGCCAAAGTCATGCACCGCGACGATGTGCGGATGCTGCAGCCGCGCCAGTGCCTCCGCCTCACGACGGAAGCGCTCCGCGAAGTCCTCGCGTATCCCCAGATCAAAGGGCAGCAGCTTGATGGCCACAGGCCGGTTCAGTGAAAGCTGTCGCGCCCGATACACCGCCCCCATGCCGCCGCGCGCGATCAGGGCCTCAATCTCATAGCCAGGGAAATACGGTGCCAGTTCCGATGGCTCCGGCGGTGACCACCCAACCGCCGCACCCGAAGTCAGCGCCGTGCGAAACAGGCGCTGCGTCTCAGCTGGGGTGAGTGGTGAATGAGAGTCGGGCATCCGGCCAGGATGATAAAACGTGATGCAGCGTTGTCACGTCACGGTCCTGTGGTTTCCGACAATGCACGCGCACGGCCAGAGGCTGCATCGGTGCAATCTATAACCTGCAACCTCGCCCAGGGATCACGGCCTTGTCACTCGCAGCCGCAAAAACGGCCCGGGCGCGCTGATCTCGACCGTGCCACTTCCGGGATCGCTCACGGTGACGCCCGGCGAGCTGGTCCAGGCGGCGCTGCCGGTTTTGCTGGCGATGGTGGTCCAACTGTTCGCAGCCAGCGTGCTGCTGGATTCGATTTCATAGACGAGATCCGTCGCGGAGAGGTTGCGCGTGAAGGTGAGGCGCAGTTGGCCGCTGATGAAGCTGCCGCTCGGCATCGCGGTGGTGCTGGCGGTGATCGCACTACTGTCGAGCGCGTATTCGAGGAGGTTCGCGAGGCCATCGAAATCGAAGTCGGCAAGCGGCTGCGCGTTGGCTTGATTCGCAGCCGCGTTGCTGCCGAACTGGGCAGCACGCCATTGATCGAAGGGTGAGTCTTCGAGCGTGATGGTGGCGGTGATCGCCGGTGCAGAAGCCGCGAAGGTGGCGGGGCCATCGAGCGTGCTGAGGCTCACCGTGAACTGCTCGCTGCCCTCCGCGAGCGCGTCGTTGAGCAGCGGGATGATGAGGGTCTTCGAGAGCGTATCACTCGCACTCCACGTCACGTTGCCAGCGCTGCTGGTGAAGTCGCTGCCTGCGCTCGCGGTGCCGCTGGTGATGGCGTAGTTGAGTGACAAAGGCAGTGCGGTGCTGCTGCCGCTGCGCGTGATCGTAAGTGTCGCGGTGCCTGCGGTTTCATTCACACTGATGGCGGATGCAGCAAAGGCAACACTGCCGAGCGGAATGTTCGCATTGTCACCGAGATACGTCGCTGCGCTGGGCGAGGCAGTCAGGTTCGTCGGCGGATTCGCAGTTTGATTTGTTGCAGGATTGTAGCTCACGCTCATGCCTTGCAACATCGCTTCGGTCAGCGCGGGATTGGGGCGCTGGAGCCGCAGATAGTCCACATCGAGAATCAAATCTGGTTGGCCGGGGATGTTGATGTAGTTCGCGTTGAACTGCGTCTGCGGTCCGCCGGCTTCATACGCCGTGACGCTGTTGAAGTCGGTGTAGGCGGTGATGCCCACTTGCAGCGTCGCGCCGAACTGCGGAAAGGCGTGATCAGGATTGGGGTAGCGATTCTCGACGAACCACGTCCCCGCCTCGCTGTATTTACGCAAGCAGACGACGGTGTTGCCCACGCGCACGATTTGCAGCCACGCCTCGCGCGAACCACCGATGCCCGTCGTCGAATAATACAGTTCCGAGCGACTGCGGCGTGTAGTCTTGATCTCAAACTGTCGCACACCCGCATTCCCCGCCGTGCCGTGCGAGAGGAAGATATAGTTCTCGCCCTTGCCGACGAGTTCTGAAGTGTTCGCCCAGGTTTCATCGCCGGGCGTCCAGTCGCTGCCGAAGTTTTGCGGCGGCCACACCGCGTTCGTCGTGTAGGGCACTGGCGCGGCATGAGTGATCGCCCGCGGCTCGCGAATGAGGATGCCGCCGAGCGAGTAGAGCCGCACCGATGGAAACAGCGGACCGCTGGGGTTCTGCCTGCTATACACAATCACATGCGACGTGGCGATGAAGTCGCCCGTGACGTTCTTGGAAAAATGCGTGCCGCGCAGATGTTCATACCAACCTGTGGTGGTCGGCACGATGCGGAAATGACCCGGCGAGCTGGTGTTGATATTGGCAGACTCGACATGATTCGCGACCCAGCCCTCCAGCGCTCCATGCTCCTGATAGCGGCTGAAAGTGGCCGCATCGCTGAACTCATCGCCGAGCGGCTGTAGCGTGTCCGCGAGGGCGTGGATGCCGATTTGGCAGAGAACAAAGCAGATGAAAGTGCGCATGGCTGCTGACTATGCCCGGATGCATAGCCGTTCGTTACCGCAGAGTCGAAAAAACTTTTCTGTAACGAACTGGCCTCTTGCCGGGCACAGTGGGTGTGAAATCTTTGCTCCGTTACGCGACCATGCCCCCCACTTTCTCGAAAGCTCTGCTCTTTCTCACGCTCGTTGTATCCGCGCTCGCGCAGCCGGTGACGACCACCGGCTTTAACAACGCCGCACGCTCCGAGGCTCCGGGAACGCTGCTGAGTCATCCGATAACGAATGGGTCGGAGCCCATCGGACGGACGACCTCGATCAATTACCTGAATGGGTGGATCATCGTCGGTGCGGAGGTGCCGGGGTCGCGCGATGGCTCGGACTATCAGATGCGGGTGTATGACATCGCCAACCCGGCAAATCCGGTGCGGCGGATGCCCTCCGACTTTGGGCTGAATTATGCGAACAACTCGTGGATCTTCGGCAACTACGGCTGGAACGCGCATGGCACGGCGCAGTATGGCAATCTGCTGCTGCCGGACCCGATTCGCGTGAATGGGTTCGGCGGGCTGGTGGAGCGCGGTGGCGCGAATGGCATCCCGCAGCTCGCGCAGTTGCCGGTTTGGTATCGCCGCCCTTCGCAGGCGGGGCCGTGGGATGCGACGTTGCTATGGTATGACACGGACGATTCGGACATCGAGATCGCGAAGGTGAGTCTGAATGTGAACGGCTTCGCGCAAAGGCGCGTGCTGGCCACTTTTAATCATGTCGGGCCGTATGGCGGTGGTGACTGGCATCCCATGTTCTTCGGCGATCTGCTGATCATGGCCCGCAGCGGTGGCGCGGGCGCGGATGGCGTGGTGGTGTATCGGCTGAACTACCAAAACATGAACGATGCTGATCCGAACAACGACAGCGTCATACCACAGGTCGTGGGATCGCTGCAAGGCGGCTTCCAGGGCTACTGGCCGAACCTGTTTAGCGATGGCACGGGCCTGTATGTCATCGGCTCGACGACGAACATTCTCATCGGCGCGGACATCACCTCGGCGACCATGCCGGGAGCCACGGTGAACATGCAGACGGTGGCGAGCATGACGGTGCAGGACTTCACCAATGCCTCGTATCCCGTCTATCAGGATAACTTCGGCTTCATCCACAATCGCAAGATCGACATGACCCGATTCCTCGCGGGCGATGCGAACCCCATCGTGCTCACCCTGAATGAAGCGAACCCGCCACGGCCTGCGGGCGCGCCTGCTTTGCCGATTGGCGCGCTCGTCGGTGTAAACACTTCGCAGATGTCTTTGCCGCTCGGCAATCTCTGGCTCACGGGCGGTTATCCGATCCCGAATTTCAATCAAGGCATGGGCGTGTGGGTGCATCAGCAAGCCGCAGACACCACGCCGCCGCGCGTGAGCTACCACATCCCGCAGGTGAATCGCACAAACTACCCGCGCAACGCGCCGCTGAGCTTCCTGATCCATGAGCACCCGCGCACCGGCGGTCCGCGCAATGGCATCGACTTCATGGTGCGTGCAGTGGGCGAAGGTGAAACACTGGGTGCTTTTGTGCCCGGGTTCCTCATCCACGACTTCTCTGGCAACATGACCTTCACGCCTGATGTCGGACTCGCTGCAGACACTACCTACCAAGTCGATTTCCTCTCTGATCCCGGCAATCAAATCGGCTTTGTCGATGCGGCGGGCAACTACATCGAGCCCTATTCCTTCCGCTTCTCCACAGGCGGCGGTATCAATGCCACAGCACCACCTGTGTTCACCAGCCTGACCGCCAGCAGCTACCAACCTGCGCCGAATCAGCAAGTCACCGTCACCGCCGCCGCGACCGGAACGGGCACGCTGAACTTCCGCTTCAACTTCGATGGCAACTGGACCACCTGGAGCACCGCCACCTCGGCCAACTTCATCTATACGACGCCAAGCCGCCCGCGCGTGCTCGTGCAGGTGCGGGATGCGGAGGACAACATCGTCACCAGCTCGCTGCGCCTGCTCGTCATCACACCGCCTGCCGGTCCGCGACCGACTCAAAGCAGCACGTTAACCATCGGCGACGACTCCGGTGTGCGGCGCGTGTGGTCTGTGAATCCCGATTCAAACACGGTCACGGTCATCAATGCCACCACGGGCGCCAAAGAAGGCGAATATGCCGTCGGTATGAACCCACGCAGCATCGCGCGTGATGCGAATGGCCGCTACTGGGTGACGTGCCACGGCAGCGATGAAATCCGCGTGCTTAATGCTGATGGCACGACGCACACCACCATCGCGCTCGCGTATGGTGCCGCGCCTTTTGGAGTCGCGCCATCGCCGGATGGGCAGCAGCTTTTTGTCACACTTTTTGGCTCCGGTCATCTGCATCGCTACAGCGCGGCGAATCCGAATGCCGTGCCGCTGATCGCAAGCGGGCTCACCACGCCGCGAGCCATCGCCATCAGCGGAAATGGCGCGCGTGTGCTGGTCACGCGCTTCATCTCGCCAGAGCTGGAGGCGGAGATCGGTGAGTTCACGAATGCCTTGGGACTTGTGCGCACGTTCAGGCTCGCCTCTGCGAACACCTTCGTTGGTGGCGACCGTGCGGCAGGCGTGCCGAACTACCTCGCAGGCATCGCCATCTCGCCGGATGGCACGCGCGCGGCCATCGTGTCAAAGCATGACAACACCCTGCGCGGCACCTTCTTCGGCGTCGGTAATCTCACGCACGAGACGACCACGCGCGCCGTCATCTCCTTCCTCGATCTCACGAACAACTTCGAGATCCCGCACTCCCGCCGCGACTTTGATAACAGCGACAGCCCCAGCGCGGTGACTTACACGCCGCTGGGCGATACCATCCTCATCACGCATCAGGGCAACAACCGTGTCGTCGGCATCGACGCCTTCAGCCTCGCGCCGCTCGATGAGCAGATCGTCACCGGCTCCACACTGACCTCGCCCGCCGTCATCACGCTCGATGTCGGCACAGGACTCGCGCCGCAGGGCGTGCTGATCGATGGCGTGTCGAATCGCCTCTTCACGCAGGACTTTATGGGCCGCAGTATCACCGTGCGTGATGCCGCGCCGTTGCTCGTGCAAAATCAGACATCACTGCCGCTCATCGCCACGACGAACGCAGTCACCACCGAGCTGCTCACCGCACCCGTTTTGCTCGGCAAACAGATCTTCTACAACGCCGCCGATCCGCGCATGAGCGCCGACAGCTACATCTCCTGCGCGAGCTGCCATGTCGATGGCGGGCACGATGGCCGCGTGTGGGACTTCACGGGCCGTGGCGAAGGTCTGCGCCGCACCACCGATCTGCGCGGTCGCAGCGGTCTTGGGCATGGCGCGGTGCATTGGAGTGGGAACTTCGATGAGATCCAAGACTTCGAGCACGACATCCGCGGCCCCTTCGGCGGCACCGGCTTCATGAACCTCTCGCCGCAGCAGTTCGCCGCGCAGCATCCGAGCCCCGCGAGCGGCAAAACCGGCCTCAGCAGCGATCTCGATGCTCTCGCGGCCTATGTTTCATCCCTCGCGCCATCGCACACGCCGCGCAGTCCCACGCGCAACACGAACGGCACGTTCACAGCGGCGGCGATTCGCGGTCAGGCCGTGTTTGCCGCGCAAAACTGCGCCGCATGCCACAGCGGCACGAGTTTTACCAACAACGCGCTCGTGAATGTCGGCACGCAGTCGCTCATCAGCGGCTCGCGGCTCGGCCAGACGCTGCCAGGCATCGACACGCCGACCTTGCACGGCCTGCATGCCACGCGCGTCTATCTGCACCACGGCCAGGCCGACACGCTCGACGAGGTCTTCAGCTACGCGGGCGGCAGCATGGCGTTTGGCAGCAGCGGGCAATACATCGGCGCGGCGGGCACCTATGCGGACATACCTGCGCAGGGTGGCGGTGGCGAACTGCGCGGTGCCTTCGGTGGTGCCACGGCTTATCTCAACACCACGGCGGCAGCTTCAGTGCGCTACAACAACGTCGATGGTGGCAGCGGCGGCATGGCACGCATCGCCTTCCGCTATGTGCGGCATTACAACGGCGGCAGCGCCAATCTCATCATCAACGGTGTATCGCAAAGCATCACCGTGCTGCGACAAACGCCGGACAACGGTTTCATGGCGAGCGGTTGGCGCTGGTTCGTCACGCAGGCCGTGCTGAATGCCGGAGCGGTGAACACGATCGAGATTCAGCGCACGGATGCCGTCCCGCATCAGATCAGCGCCCTGCTTGTCGCCAATGCCACACAGCTCCTCACCGCGCTGCCGCATCGCCTTGTGCAAAGCCTGCCGAGTGGTGATCGCGATGATCTGCTGGCCTACCTGCGCCAGCTCGACGGACGCGATGCCGCAGGCGTGCCTCTGCCGCCGCCGAGTGCGCCCACGCCATTGCCGCCGAGCATCGTCAGCGAGCCTGGAAGCATCGCACTCGCTGTGGGCAATAGCTTGAGCTTCACCGTCGCTGTCGGCGGCACGGGACCGTTCACCTTTCAGTGGTATCGCGGCATCACGCTTGTCGGCACGAACAGTCCCGTCTTTGAAATCGCCAATGTATCTGCCGTCGATGAGGGAGCCTACACCTGCACGATCACGAATGCTCAAGACGACGTCACGACCACGCCCGCGCAAGTCACCGTGAATGCCGCGCTCGCCATCACGACCACCACTTTGCCGAATGCCACTGTCGGAGTGCCATACGGAGTGTCGCTCACCGCCACGGGCGGAGTCTCTACACGCGCCTGGAGTGTAATCGCAGGCACATTGCCACCCGGTCTCACACTTTCTGCGAATGGACAACTCACCGGCACTGCGACAGCGCCAGCACGCGCGGCCTTCACGGTGCAAGTCGCCGACACCTCCGGCACAGCCACACGCGCACTCACGCTCGATGCCACACCCGTCGGCGGCTTCGTCAACGATCCCGATCTCATCCTGCACTACACCTTTGATGAAGGCAGCAGCACGCGCGTGTGGGACAGCGCCACCGGTGGCAACAATCACACCACCGATGTGGCCGCTGCACATTGGATCAACGATGGCCGTTTCGGCGGTGCCTACGGTCCCGGTAACGCGAGCGCGACACTGAACCGCTTCTTCCCCGCGAATCAAAACGACCTCAACTTTGTCCCTCGCGGCGATCCTTACACCGTCAGCGTGTGGGTGCGCAGCACCTTCGTCGGTGGCTACCGCACCATCATCGGCAAGGATGACGGCGTGGTCAGCGGCTACACGCAGATGCGGCTGTGGGCGACGAGTCCAACAACACTTGTGCAAGGCATCAACGGCGGTCAGAACAGCAATCAGATCGCCACCGCGCCCGCGCTCAATGATGGCCAATGGCATCTACTCACGATGGTGAACTACAACTACGCGGGCACCTGGCGCACGCGGGTCTATTATGACAACGGCACGCAGTTCACCCAGTTCAACACCGGCCCCGGCGGCACCACGGCCGGCCTGCTGCGCATCGGCGACACCACGCTCGGCGGCAACTCCTGGAACGGCCAACTCGACGACCTGCGCATCTACCGCCGCGCTTTGAGCCAAAGTGAGATCGCCACGCTGCATGCCGCACCGGATGTGGAGAGCTTTGATAACTGGCGAAACGCCAATCTCACACCTGCACAGCTTTCCAACTCCGCGCTCAACGGCCCAGACGCCGACGCGAATGGCAATGGCATCGCGAACGCGATTGAGTGGGCCACAGGCAGTGCTTCACTCAGTTCGCTGAGTCTCCAGATCATGGGAGAGAACGCGCAGCTCTCCCTGATGCGAAACACGCTCGCTCGAGGCATGACGCTCATCGTTGAATGCACGACCGACTTCATAACCTGGCTGCCGCTGGCCACTTCGGTGAATGGAACAACTCCGGTGGGAACAGCATCCATCAGTGAGGGTGCTGGCATGGTGCGACCTGTCAGCGTCACCGTGCCAACATCCTCCTTGCCGACATTCTATCGGCTGCGGGTGATGATGAATTGAAGGTGGCTATTTGCCTGACAAGCGACGCCACAAGCTCTTCTTTGCCGTGTCCGCAGCCTGGGACTGGCGAGGATCTTGAGGGGCTGCCCGCTGCGGTCTGGCTTGGCCTTGTCCGCGTGTGTCTTCACGTTCGCGTCCACCCGCACTGCCACCACCACCACCACCGCCCTGACCGCGTCCGCCGCGTTGTTGCCCGCCGCGCCCTGGCTGTGGGCGACCGACGTGGCCAAACTGCGCAGCGCGTGGATCGCGATGACGTGGCGGCTCTTCACTGCGTGGAGGCGCAGAAGCTGCGTAGTTGAAGCCCTCCGCACGTTTGCGCACGAGGCCACGGCCGATGAATTTTTCCAGCGCTCTGAGCGAGGACAGATCTTCGGGCGAGATGAAGCTGATGGCATCGCCAATGGCCTGCGCACGGCCTGTGCGGCCAATGCGGTGGACGTAGTCTTCGGCGTGCATGGGGAAGTCGTAGTTCACGACGTGGGAGATGCCATCCACATCGATGCCTCGCGCGGCGATGTCCGTGGCGACGAGCACCCGCACAGCACCTGATTTGAAATCGGCGAGTGCTTTGAGACGCTGATTCTGCGAGCGGTTCGCGTGCAGTGTGGCGCACTTCAGGCCGGTCTGCTCCAGCTTGCGGGCCACTTTGTCCGCACCGTGTTTCGTGCGGGTGAAGACGAGCACCATGTCCATGGCGGAGTCCTGCAGCAGATGGCTGAGAAGCGTGAGCTTCAGATGCGCGGGCACTTCATAGACGAGCTGGGTGACAGTCTCGGCAGGGTTCGAGCGTCGGCCGATCTGCACGATCTTCGGCTGGCGCTGGAATTCATGCGTGAGGGCCTCGATCTCCTTGGAAAGCGTGGCGGAGAACATGAGCGTCTGGCGCTTCTTCGGCATGGCCTGGACGATCTTCTTGATGCTGGGCAGGAATCCCATGTCGAGCATCCGGTCCGCTTCATCGAGCACGAGATGCTGGAGACCGCTGAAGTTACCATGGCGCTGGCCCATGAGATCGATCAGGCGCCCAGGCGTGGCGATGACGATGTCGCAGCCGCTGCGGAGTGCATTGATCTGCGGACGTTCGCCGACGCCACCGAAGACCTTGGCGATGGTGAGCGGCAGATGCTTGGCATAGGCCATCACGTTTTCCTCGATCTGCACGACGAGTTCGCGCGTGGGGGCGAGGATGAGAACCTTCGTGCCCGGCACTTTCGGGCCGGTGGCCAGACGAGTCAGAATGGGAAGCGTGAAGGCGGCGGTTTTGCCCGTGCCCGTCTGGGCGATGCCGATGAGATCATGCCCGGCGATGATGGGCGGAATGGCGGCCGCCTGGATCGGCGTGGGTTCGGTGTAACCGGCTTCTTTGATGGCCTGGAGGATGTTGACGTCGAGGCCGAGTGCTTGAAATGACATCCGCGAGAATGGACGCGATCAGCCAAAGTGCGAGCGTTCATTTCCCCGCGCCATCGCCGACTTCGTAGTGCCTTTGCCGCTCTTCACGCAGCGGAGTTCGGCCTCCACGGCGGCGGCGGAAGATGTCGAACGCCATGTCAGAACCATCGGCCTTCATCTGATGCACCATCTGGAGCAGCACGCCGAGCCGGCCTTTGGGAAAGCCTGCCTTGTTGGCAAACCAGCCGAGATATTCGGCGGGCAGATCATAGATCGGCACTCCATTCGGCGGGCAGAACTGCGGGCCAAATTTGCCAAAGGGCATGTAGGTTCGCCCAATCTCATCGAGATCGTGCTGCATCCGCGCGGCGAGGTCATCCATGCCCGCATTCGAGCCGAGGAAGAGCTGCAAGCCAACAAAAAACCGGTCCCACCATGCTGGCAGGACCGGTTTAGAAACCTTGCGGGAGACGAGATTACATCTTCGGCTTCGTGGTCATCTCGAAGTTATCGCTGCGGAAGGGGGTGACTGGGAGTCCGTCTTTGCTGAAGAGATTGCAGACAGGGTTGTCACTCCAGGCATAGCGGACGGCGATGGGCTTGGCGACGCCTGCTGCGCTGACTTCGACTTTGTTGTTGCCAGTGATCTTGGCGGTGGCCCAGACCCACTTCTTGTCTTCGCCACAGATGGCGAAGCCTTTGACGTCACTGACATCGACGGTGCGGAGGCTGGAGCCGAAGGTGTCGAGCGTGACGGTGGCTTTGCCATTGGCAAACTCGGCGCTTTTGAACTCGGGGCTGCGGGAGGGCAGCTTCATGCCGTAGTCATTCACGAGGGCAAGACGGGCGAGACGCTCGGCCACGTCGCGCTTGTTTTTTGGATGGATGTCGTTGGCTTCGCCGAGGTCGATGATGACGGCTTGGCCGCCGTTCTTGATGGCGGTTTGGGTCTTCGTCTGGCTCTCGCGCAGTTCAGCCCAGGAGCTGTCGCCGGGCTCAGGTTTCTCGGCCATGAAGTCGGCGAGCTGCACCCAGTAGAAGGGGAAGTCACCCTGCTTCCATTCGCTGCGCCAATGACTGATCATGAGCGGGAAGAGGCTGGCGTATTCATAGGCGCGGCCTGCATTGCTTTCGCCCTGATACCAGATGGCACCTTTGATGCCGTAACCAATGGTGGGGAGGAGGACGCCATTGTAAATGTTGCCTGGGCGTGCGTTGCCACGCAGCCAGCCTTCCGGTGCGCCGGGGGCGCGAGTGGTGAAGGGCTTGCCTGCGGCCTTGGCTTCGTCGGCCTGCTTTTTCCAAGCGGCGAGGGCAGCTTCATACTTCGTCTTGGCCTCAGGGCTGGTGAGATTGGCCTCGTTCGCTTTGGTGTTTGCCATCAGCAGTTTGAAACGGTCGTCTTTCTCCAGCACATCGCGGCGCACCCAGGCCTCGGCAGCGCTGCCTCCCCAGGCGTTGTTGATCAGGCCGACGGGCACGTCGAGCATCTGATGCAGCACGCGGCCGTAGAAGTAACCGACAGCGCTGAAGCCGCCGACCGTCTGTGGTGAGCACTCAGCCCAAGCGCCCTTAAAATCCTGCTGCGGTTCCTGTGTGCCCACATTCGGCACGGTGATGAGGCGGATGTTGGGGAACTTCGCCGTGGCGATTTCGAGATCGGCGTCCCAGGAGCTCTGCACGCTCCATTGCATGTTGGACTGGCCGGAGCAGATCCACACTTCGCCGACGAGGATGTTTTTCAGTTCGCGGGTGCTGCTGCCTTTGATGGTCATCGCGGCAGGCTTGGCATTGGCGGGCACGGGGTCGAGCGTCACGGTCCATTTGCCGTCAGCGCCAGCCTTGGCGCTTTTGGTCTGGCCAGCGAAGGTCACGGTCACGGCGGTGCCGGGGGCGTCCCAGCCCCAGATGGGGTTCGCCAGCTTCTGCTGGAGCACCATGTGATCGCCGATGATGGCGGGGAGTTTGGTTTCTGCCTGCGCTGAAAAAGCGAGGGCCGCGAGGGTGGTGATGAGGAGATGCTTGCGCATAGGATTTGGAAGGGCGGAACAAACGTCAGCCGTGCGCCATTCCTTCCGCCGCATCACCCACCAGCCATCCTCTTCCGATACGCCGCCGGTGACTGCCCGAGCCTACGACGGAAATGCTGGGTGAAGCTGCTCGCGTCCACAAAGCCACAGCGCACCGCGATCTCACCCACAGCGAGCGCCGTCTCCTCCAGCATCCGAGTCGCGGCGAGCACACGCGTCTTCAGCAAAAACTCCTGCGGGGTGATGCCGAACGCGCTCTGAAATCTCCGCTGGAGCTGGCGCAGCGACTGCCCACAAGCACGTGCCACTTCCTCGATCTTCAAAGGCTTGGCAAAATCACGACGGATCATCTCCACGGCCTGCGCCACGGTTTGGAAGACAGGAAGCTGGCGCTCGGATTCATCAGGCCGACGCAGCACACCCATCACGCCCTGCACGCGCCGGCGAGTGTCCAGCAGCGGCAGCTTCGTCACCAGAAACCAGTCCGGGATGCCCTGCCGATCCCACCAGAGTTCGATGCGCTCCACGATCTTCACTTTGCCTGCGAGCAGGTGGCGGTCATCCTCCACATAGGCCTGCGCCATCGTGTCGGGATTCAGATCGTAGTCCGTGCGCCCGATGAAGTCGGAATCGTCGCTCATCTGATAGCGCTGGAGCAGCCCAGCACTGGCAAACATGAGGTGTCCGGACTGGTTCTTGGCAAAGAAATACACGCCTGGGATGTGATCGAAGAGCTTCTGGAAAAGCAGACTCGGCTCCAGGCTCGCCATCCAGCGGGCGCGCTCCTTTTTCCAGCGCGCAATCTCCGCCGCCGATCTTCGGGGGCGGTCGCGAGGTTTCAGGGGTGTCGCATTTCGCATCATCTTTGTCGTGACGAGCATGGGCGGTCTGGCTTTAAACTGCAAGCGTCCAACCACCGCCATGAAACCCATCGTCCAAATCTCCCTCGACCTCACCAACATCGACGAAGCGCTCGAAACCGCCGCGCTCGCCATGCGCGCCGGAGTCGATTGGCTGGAGGCAGGCACACCGCTCATCCTCGCCGAGGGACTGCATGGCGTGCGCGCTTTGAGAAAAGCCTTCCCGAACACACCCATCGTCGCCGATTTGAAAACCATGGATGGCGGCTACCTCGAAGCCGAGATGATGGCCAAAGCCGGTGCCACCCACGTCGTCGTCATGGCCCGCGCGCATGCGGAGACGATCAAATGCGTCGTCAAAGCGGGCAAGGACTTCGGTTGCAAGGTCATGGGCGATAACATGATCTGCGAAAGCATGATCGATGGCGCAAAGTTCCTCGAAGACCTCGGCTGCGACTACGTCATCCACCACATCGGCTACGACGAGCGCCGTGGCATCGCCGCTGCGGGAAGGCGGATGCCCAGCCCACTTGATCAGCTCCGCGAAGTCGTGAACGCCGTCAAAATCCCCGTGCAGGCCGTCGGCGGCCTCAGCCTCGAACAAGCCATCCAGTGCCCGCAGTATGGTGCACCGCTTGTCGTCCTCGGCGCGCCGCTGACCATTAATGCCGACGCCTTCAAAACGGCGGACGGAAATCTCGAAGCCTCACTGCGTTTGATCTGCGATGCGATCCACGCTCAAGATGTTCCTGCATTCTAATTCCCCACCTTCCCAACCCCATGAAATCCGCCGCCGTCGTCAACTTCGCGCCTGAAAAGGGCTCCGTCGAAATCCGTGAGATCGAGAAACCGACCATCGGTGCCGAGGATGTGCTCCTCGAAGTCGCCAACGTCGGCGTTTGCGGCTCGGACCTGCATCAGTGGACTGCGGATCACTCCTGGCCCGTGAACTATCCGGTCGTGCTCGGGCATGAGTTTGGTGGACACATCATCGAGGTCGGCAAAGACGTGGAAGGCTGGAAAGAAGGCGACCGTGTCGTGTCGGAGACGGCTGCGATCATTTCCAAGGACAATCCGATGACCCGTCGTGGTCTCTACAATCTGGACAGCACCCGCAAGGGCTTTGGCTACGGCGTGAATGGTGCCATGACGAAGTATGTGCGCGTGCCGAGCCGCATTTTGCACCACGTCCCAGATCATCTTCCCTTCGAGCAGGCCTGTCTCACCGAGCCCTGCTGCGTGGCTTACAATGCCGTGGTGAAAAATGCCCGTATCGAGCCGGGTGATCGCGTGGTCGTGCTCGGCCCAGGCACCATCGGCATCCTTTGCGCCGCGATGGCCAAGCAATGCGGCGCGCAGGTGGCCATCGTGGGCCTTCAGCAGGACGCTCATCGTCTGGAACTGGCCCGCAAGCACTACGGCTGCGAGGTGATCATCGGCGATGCCAAGCCCTGGGCGATGGAACGCGACGGACTCGGCTGCGATGGCGTCATCGACGCCGCCGGCGCGAGCATCACGCTCAAGATCGCCCTCGACATCGTGCGCCCTGCTGGCTGGATTTCCAAAGTCGGCTGGGGGCCACAACCTCTAGGCTTCAACATGGACCCGCTGGTGCAGAAGAACATCACCCTGCAAGGCAGCTTCAGCCACAACTGGCCGATCTGGGAGCGCGTGATCGCCCTCATGAGCAGCGGCCAGTTTGACGTGAAGCCCATCATCGGCGGCGTCTGGCCCGTGACCGAGTGGCACGAAGCCTTCGAGAAGATGCACAAGGGCGAAGTCGTGAAGAGCGTGCTGCGTCCCGTCTGAGTTGGATGAAGGTTTGAGAGTGGATGGGGCGTTAACCACGCCCCATGAAACTCCTCCTGCCGATCCTCCTCGTCGCCACCACCGCTTTTTCTGCCGACTACTCGCGCGTCATTTTCTCTGACGACTTCAGCGCCGAAGGCTTCGGGAAGCGCTGGGGGCACTACAAAAGTTCCAGCATCGTCAAAGACGGCGTGCTGGTCGGCATCACGGCTCCAACTTCTGACCACAGCGCGGTGGACAACATCCGCATCGACGGAGAGCGCGATCTCGAAGTCTCC
>JBIKIA010000562.1:0-3543 GCA_044361885.1 Prosthecobacter sp.
ACGGGCGACAATCTGCTTTTAATATCGCGTGGGTGGAGCAGCAACATGGCAGACGACCAGCATCAGTCTCGGTACGCAGGGCTGGTCGGAGATCACCATGAGTCTCAATACCTATGCAAACAGCATCAGCCTGTCCGCCCGGGGCTATGATGACAACAATTCGATCCTGAATACCTCCACCACCGTGCTGACGGATGAACTCTTCGGCTTCGACACCGCAAACGTCACCGAGATCCAGTGGTCCGCGACGGACGTGGACGGCTTCAAGAATTTCTTTGATGACTTCAACTTCAACCTCACTGCCGTGCCGGAGCCAGGGAGTGCGGTGCTGGTGCTGCTGGCGGGGTTGGTTGGGATGAGGCGGAGACGCTCGGTTTGATTCCTCAGGAAGTCGGAAACAAGGCGTCGAGTTCCTCGGGCTTCGTGACCCACAAAAAGCGCTCCTGGTTGATGATGAACCCATACTCTCGGTTCACCCGCATCTTGAACCTTGGGTCGGCGTCTGGATTCCATGACATCTCATAACCCTCAAAGCGCTTCTGGTCCTCTTCGGGCATTAAGGCCAGGAATTCTGACAGTGTTTTTGGGAGCGGCTCACCCTCCTTTTCCCGGTGATACATCAAGGGGACGAACCGATGCAGCCGGTCTGCAATAGGCTCGGCCTCACCATAGTAGTGCTGAAAGGAAAAAACGACGTAGGCGGAATAGAACACTGCCGCTGCCAGCAAAAGGCAGACGATCAGGCATCCACGCTTGAATACCCGGCTCATACACTCCCCGCCTTCATCTCACCCATCAGCCATTCACAGGAGCGCCAGGCGAGGGCCATGATGGTCAGCGTGGGGTTTTTGTCGGGATTGCTCGGCATCACGGCTCCGTCCATGAGGAAGAGGTTCTTCACGTCCCAAGTCTGGCAGTATTGATTCGTGACGGAGTCGGCGGCCTTCGAGCCCATGCGTGCGCAGCCGACTTCATGGATGATCTCGCCGGGGCGCTGGATGGCATCGCGTCCGCTCTGCGGCTTGGCTTTGCCGCCCATGCCTTCGATCAGTTCGGCAAAGGTCTGCTGCATGTGCTCGGCCTGCTTGATCTCGTGGTCGCTCCACTTCCAGTGGAAACGCAGGACGGGGATGCCCCACTGATCGACCACTTTGGGATCGAGTTCGCAGTAGCAGTCGTCGTTGGGCACCATCTCGCCGCGTCCGCTGAAGCTGAAGCTCGCGCCGTAGTAGCGGCGGGCGTCTTCCTTCAGTTTGCTGCCGTAGGTGCCGGGGCTGGTCTGATCCAGCAGGCTGAAACCGCTGACGCTGGGCATCTTCCGCCCGCCACCCATCTCGATGTGATAACCGCGCGCGAAGCCGAGCTTCTTGTGCTCATGCACGAGCCACCAAGGGGAATAGACGTGCAGTCCGCCAGCCCCGTCTTCATTCAGCAAAGGTGCATCCTCCAGCGCGGGGATGTGTGCGCCGAGTTTCGTGCCGACGCTGTCCATGAGGTTCTTGCCGACTTGGCCGCTGCTGTTGGCTAGGCCGGAACTGTCCTGGGATTTCGAGTTCAGCAGGATGCGGGCGGTTTCACAGGCGCTGGCTGCCACGATGACCACACGGGCCTTCACCACGGCATCACGACGCGTCTTTTTGTCGATGTAATGCACGCCGCTGGCCTTGCCGTCCTTCATCACGATCTCGCGCACCATGGCATCGGTGATGATATCGAGATTCCCCGTGGCGAGGGCAGCGGGGAGAAGCACGGTCGTGCTCTGGAAATTCGCGCGGATGCTGCACCCGCGGAGGCAGTCGGTGGCCCAGAAGCAGGGCGCGCGCATCATCATGTCTTTGCCGATGATCTCCTGTGCCTTCGGGTTGTTCGGGAAGAGCTGCTTCGGCAGGTTTTTCCAGTCCAGCGGCTGGCTAAGCACAGCGCGATGCGCGGCCACGATGGGCACGCCGATCTTCTTGCCGGACTTCTTCGCCATCAGCTCGCCGAGACGCGGCTTGGGTGCTGGCAAAAGCACGCCGGGGGAGGAGTTCGGTGCGTTCGGGATGCCATCGTTTTCGCCATAGACGCCGATGAGCTGCTCCACGCGATCATACCACGGCGAGATGTCTTCGTAGTTCATCGGCCAATCGACGCCGAGCCCGTCGCGCGACTTCGGTTTGAAGTCGAACTCGCCGAAACGCAGCGAGATGCGGCCCCAGTGATTTGTGCGACCGCCGAGCATCCGCGCCCGCCACCACCAAAAGGCTCCTTCGGTGCCGTCTTTGTTCGTGTAAGGCTCTCCCGGCACCTGCCAGCCGCCGACATTGGCATCGTAGAAGCCGAAAGGCTTGTCCGGGTTCTTCTCCGCACGCAGCGGGGCCATCTCGGGCGTGTTAAACATCGCCGTCTCCGTCGCGGGCTCATAGTTCCGACCCGCCTCGACCATCAGCACCTTCACGCCATGCAACGCGAGAATCAGTGCCGCCATGCCACCGCCCGCGCCTGATCCGACGACGATGACATCATATTGTGGCTGGGTTTTGCGGTCGGTGAGGAGAGGCATGAGATAGTTGTTATCAAAATCTCCGCTCGATGTCTCGTGAGAACTTCGACGGCTTCATCTCCCATCTGCGGCACTGTCCAGCTTCAGGCGAGGTCGAAGAGGAGTCCCTCGACGTCTTCACTGGCAGCGAGAGTCAGCGCGCCGGCGTCTTCGGTGCTCACTGCATCGCCGGGTTGGAGTTCGGTGCCATTGATGGTAACGCTGCCTTTGATGAGCTGGAACCAAGCGCCACGGCCAGCGACGACTTCATGTGTGGTGGATTTGCCGGAGGCAAGGCGCACACGGTAGATCTCGGCATCTTGATGGATGGTGGCGCTGTCATCACGGCCATTGCTGGAGATGACGAGCACCTTCTCGGCGCTGTCGTGCTCGGGTTTCGGGTGCCATTCGGTGTAGCTGGGTTTCAAACCTGCCTCGCGGGGGCGAATCCAGATTTGCAGCAGGGAGGCACCTTCAGTCTTCGAGGGGTTGAACTCGCTGTGGGTGACGCCTTTGCCCGCGCTCATGAGCTGGATCTGGCCGGGCTCCAGAGAGCGGCCATTGCCCATGCTGTCCTTATGCGCCAGTGCACCGTAGAGGATGTAGCTGAAGATCTCCATGTCACGGTGCGGATGCGTGGGGAAACCGGCACCAGGGGCGATGATGTCCTGATTGATCACGCGCAGCGAGCGGAAGCCCATGTGCTCCGGATCATAGTAGTCCGCGAAGGAGAAGGTGTGGTAGCTGTCGAGCCAGCCGTGGTTGGCGTGGCCGCGTTCATTGGATCGGCGAAGGGTGAGTTTCATAACGAGATGATACTGCGCTGGAACGGCTGTTGTCGCCAATACGGTGTTGTTTGCCTCAGGATACAGGCTGGGTATGCTCGAGTGCCATGGAACTCCGACTGCTCCGCTCCTTCATCGCCGCTGCCGCAGATGGCAATATCAGCAAGGCGGCAGCACGACTGAGTGTGACGCAGCCTGCCCTGAGTCGGCAGATCAAGACGCTGGAGGATGATCTCG
>JBIKIA010000047.1:0-15389 GCA_044361885.1 Prosthecobacter sp.
CATTCGTTTTCGCTCACGCCGGCGGGCGAGCTGCTGCTGCGCGAAGGCCGTGTCTTGATTGAGCGTGCGGATCTGCTGGAGCAGCGGGTGAAGGCTTCGGCAAAGGCACAGACGATCCGAGTGGGTTACTCACCTTCGCTTACGGCAGGCATCCTTTCTCCAGCGATGGAGGCATTCTCCCAACTGCATCCCAAAGCACGCGTGGAACTCTCGGACCTGAGCAGCCTAGAGATGGTGGAGGGGCTGCAAAAGGGCGTGCTGGATGTGATCGTGACGGTGCCGCCCGCGAAAGTCGTGACCGACATTACTTGGATCACTGTGCAGCAGCAGGCCTGGCGTGTGGCTGTGCCGAGACAGCACCCATTGGTGAACAAGGTGACACTTACACCGCAGGATCTGCATGAGCAGAGGCTCGTCGTGTATAATCAGCGCGAGTATCCCGACTACTGGGCGGGCATCTCCGCGTGGTTTAAAAGCCAGGGCATCAATGCCCGAATCGCCAGCGAGTGCGATGGCGTGACGAGCCTGATCAGCGCCGTCGAGGCCGGGCTTGGCATCGCCCTCGTCGTGGAGCGCATCGCTTGCTTGATCCCGGAGCGCATTGTTTTAAAGCCGCTGAAACCTCAGCCTGCCTCTGTGTGCATCGCTGCCGGGATGCTGGAGAGGCAGAGCCGGGACAAGGTGCTCGCGGTGTTTGTCGAGGAGTTGAAAAGGGCAGGGGAGATGGATCATCGCCGAACGGCTGCATGATGCACAGGCATGGATCGCACTCATTGAAACGAAAGGCCGTGAGATGCAGGCGCTACTTACCAAGTAGAAGAGGGTACCACCTTTCCCTCACCGGATCTTCGCGTCCGGCAGCTCGCTTTTTACGCCTTCATCGAGGGGCATTTTGTCGGTCTTGGTGTCGAGGCCGGTGGCTTGCATGAGTTTGGCGAGCTGTGCTTGGAGTTCGCCGACTTGGGGGGCGAGTTCGGGTTTGCTGATGAGGTTCTTCGTCTCGCCGGGGTCGGCTTGCAGATCGTAAAGCTCGGCGAGGTGCTTATCAGGGCTGCCATCGCCATGGGGATAATGGATGTACTTCCAGCGCTCGGTGCGGATGGCGCGGACGTTTGGCGTGTAGGGGAACTGCTTTTCGTAGTTGTAGTGGTAGAACCAGGCGGTGCGCCAGTCGGGGTCGCCATCTTTGACGAGATTCGCCCAGGATTTGCCGTGGCTCTTTGGTAGTGCTGGAGCGCCGCAGAGTTCGAGCACGCTGGGGGCGATATCGACGGTGAGGATCTGTTTCTCGATGGTCTTGCCCTTTCCCAGGGCAGGAAAGCGGGCGACGGCGGGGATGCGCAGACTGGCTTCATGGGCGGTGCGTTTATCGACCATGCCGTGCTCGCCTTCGAGCAGGCCGTTGTCTCCCATGAAGATGACGAGGGTGTTTTCGAGCTGCTTGGTATCTTCCAGCCACTTCATCATGCGACCGACGCTGTCATCGACGCTGAGGACGGTGCCCCAGTAGCCGTGGACCATGGCTTCGAAGTCCTTCACGGCGGCGGGACTGTCATCGGGGAACTTTTTTCGCCACTCAAAGAGCGGCCCGTAGATGCCGTGCCAGGTGTGGAGGCGCTGCTTGATCCACGCGGGCTTGTCATCGAGTTGGAAGGCGGTGGCGGGGTAGGGGACACGCACGTCATCGAAGGTGTGCTCATACTTCGGTTCCGGTGTGTAGAAGCTGTGCGGGGCCTTTTGACCGATGAAGGCGCACCATGGCTTGTCGGCGCTCTGCTGCTTTAGCCAGTCGAGCGCGAGGTCGGTGACGACGGTAGTGTAGTAGCCGGGGATGACTTTGCGTTCCTTGCCGTTGAGGTTCCACTCGGTGTCGAAGTATTTGCCCTGGCCTTTGTGGGTGACGAAGGTGTCGAAGCCGGGGCGTGGATCGTCGTTGTCCTCGCCCATGTGATATTTGCCGAAGTAGGCGGTGGCGTAGCCGGCATCATGCAGCAGGCCGGGGAAGCTCGGCATGGTGGCGGGATACTCGGTGAAGTTATTCGTGACGCCATGCGTATGGGCATAAAGACCGCTTAGGATGCTGGCGCGGCTGGGAGAGCAGAGGGAGGTGGTGCAGAAGGTGTTTTTGAAAAGGACGCCCTCTTTGGCGATACGATCGATGTTCGGCGTCTTGACGTGCTTTGAGCCGTAGCAACCGAGTGCGTCGGGGCGGAGGTCATCGCAGAGGATGAAGAGGACGTTCGGCTGCGCCGAGAATGACGAATTCAGAAGGACAAATGACGAAACGAGGGAAGCGATGAGGCGCATGGATGGAAGCGGTGAAACGGCGGGACTGAGGACAGCTTGCCTGCTTTATTGTCTGATCCCGGCGTAGGCGAGCAGCCAGTCGCCGCCAGAACCTTTTAGAGCTTCGGGGAGGAACTGGGGGAGTTCGGGCACGGCGATGTTCGGGTGCTTGGCGAGGAGCTTCTGGTAAATGATGGCGAATTGCTTCGCTCCGGCGTTCAGGCAGGTTTTGGCATCGCCTTCGGCAAAGGCAGCCTTGGCAGACCCGAGCATGAAGGCGCTGAGGAGTTTTTCTTCGGTGCCGGGAGCTTCCTTCTGGCAATGTGCCAGCCAGTCCTGCATGGGATACTCGGGGATATTGATGGGGTAAAAAGGGGTATTTTTCAGATAGGCCAGCACGGCCCCGGTGGCTTGGATGCTGTCCTCGGAGAAGGGGTCGGCCATGTAGCGGTCGATCATTTCATTGAGTCCGGCGCGCAGGGGTGGGTCTTTGATGACCTGGAGCACCATGTTGGCAAAGGTCTTCAGCCCTGCCTCACCATCGTCGCCCGTGCTGGTGGGGCGCATCTGGCGGATGGTGATGACGTGGTCGTCGAGCACAGTAATGCCGACCCATTGTTTGATCTGTGCCTGCTCGGCACCTTCGTTTGTCTGCACCACACGGGTCATCGTGCAGACACGTACGGCCAAGGGCAGGTCCTCTTTGAGCCAGAGGTCGATGCCAGCCGCTCCGAGTTCGCCGATTTCCAGGTTTTTGTAGCGTCCCTCCTTCGACATCGCCCTGAGGTCGTTCATGACCCCGTCCATTTCGTTCAGGATGAGGCGCTGTGTCTCTTCGATCGTGGCTACTTTCCCCTGCGTGGGGAAAAAGAAGATGTCCCCGCGTGCCCGCTCCTCCAGGTTTTCGTAGCGGATGAAGCACCCGCCACCCTGCTCATACTTGAACTCGCCAGCCAGCCGGTAGCCCCCGAGCATGACGGGAAAGGCGAGGCTTGTAGGCTTGTGTTTCCATGGTTTTCCGCTCGGATCGGGGGTGATCCAGCGGCCTGGAGGCTCGGCCCCAAAAGCGGACAATGCCAGGTTGGCAACACAAAGACTGACGAGGAGGTATTTCATGGCGGGGCGTTTGACCATCTCTGGCGCTTCCTGCTCACTCGGGCAAGTGCCGCCAGTCCTGTGGAATTCAATCCTTTCCCCGGTTGCATACGCAACGAAAGAACGCATTCTCCCGCCCCCCAAGTTACCCATGAGTGCCACGTTGCCGTTCCGCGCGAATCAAGATTTACTCGACTCCAAATACAATGACTGGAGCAAAGACCCCGCCTCCGTCGATGCCGGATGGGCATCCTTCTTCGAGGGCTTTGAACTCGGCATGGCCGAACTTGCCCGCCGAAAGGGGACTGCAAGCGCAGCGTCTGCAACTGGTGGAGACGCCACGCTCTCCGAGGCCACGCTGAATTTCCGCATGCGTGTGACGAACGCGCTGCTCGCCTTCCGCTCGCTCGGTCATCGCGCCTCGAAGCTCGACCCGCTCAGCGTCAACGAACCGTCCGCTCCTGAGCTCACGATGGAGGCGCTCGGCTTCACCGACGCGGATCTCGACCGCGATGTGCAGACGCAGATGTTCCGTGGCGGCCAAACCATGAAGCTGCGGGATTTCATTGGCGAGCTGAAGCGCGTCTATTGCAGCACGAGCGGCTTTGAGTTCATGCACATCCACAACCCGGAAGTGCGGAACTGGCTGCTGGAGCGCATTGAAAACCGCACCTTTGAGCCTGCTCCTTCGAAGGAATCCCAGGTCGATGCCCTCCGCTGGCTCCTCGAAGCTGAGTCCTTCGAGCGCTTCCTGCACCGCCGTTTCGTCGGCCAGAAGCGTTTCTCCGTCGAAGGTGGTGAGTCCATGCTCGTCGCCTTGGAGACCATTTTGGAGAACTTCCCCGCGTCCGGCGGCAAGGAAATCGTCATGGGCATGGCCCACCGTGGCCGCCTCAGCGTGCTGGCAAACTTCCTCCGCAAGCCGCTGGAGATGCTCTTCTATGAGTTTAGCGAAAACTACGTCCCCGACACCGTCGGTGGCGACGGCGACGTGAAGTATCACCTCGGCTTCGAGACCGTCCGCGACACGAAGAGCGGCAGCAAAGTGGCCATCATGCTCGCGCCAAACCCGAGCCATTTGGAAGCCGTCGATCCCGTTGTCGAAGGCATGGCCCGTGCCCGCCAGCGCTTCCTCGGTGACACAGCCGAGCGCAAACAGGTGCTCCCCATCCTGCTTCACGGTGATGCTGCTGTCGCCGGTCAGGGCATCGTGGCGGAAGTGCTGAATCTCTCCCAGCTTCCCGGTTACCGCACTGGCGGCACGATCCACATCGTGGTGAACAACCAGATTGGTTTCACCACCCTGCCAGCCGACGCCCGTTCCACGAACTACTGCACCGACGTCGCGAAGCTCATCGATGCGCCTGTCATCCATGTGAATGGAGATTGCCCGCTCGAAGTCGCCGCCGCCGCGCGTCTCGCTCTTGAGTTCCGCCAGAAGTTTGGTCGCGATGTCTTCGTCGATATCGTCTGCTACCGCCGCTACGGCCACAACGAGACCGACGAACCTGCTTTCACACAGCCAAACATGGCGCGCAGCATCGGTGCCCACGCCTCCACGGCCGCGCTTTTCCGCCAGCAGCTCATCCAAACCGGCGTCCTCGACGAAACGGGTGCCAATGCCCTGCAAAAAGAACTCGAAGACGAGCTCGAAGACGGTGTGAACACCCTCGCCAAGGGTGAAGGTCGCCACGGTGGCAATCCTTTCGAAGGTTCCACCGCGCAGCCGCAGGCCGCCTACGACTACAACGTCATCGACACCGGCGTCGCCCGTGAGCAGCTCACGAAGGTCGGCAAAAAGCTTCTCGAAGCACCTGAAGGTTTCCATTTGCATCCCACCATCGCCAAGCGCTTCCTCGCCGCGCGTGGCAAGGCCATCGAGAGCGGTGAAGGCATCGACTGGGCCACCGCCGAGTCACTCGCCTTCGGCACCATGCTCACTGAGGGCAATGGCGTCCGCCTTTCCGGCCAGGACGTGCGTCGTGGCACCTTCAGTCATCGCCACAGCGTTTTTTACGACACCGAGACCCGCGAGCGCCACATCCCGCTGAACAATCTCGAAGAAGGTCAGGCCAAGTTCTGCGTCTATAACTCGCTCCTCTCCGAGGCCGCCGTGCTCGGCTTCGACTACGGTTACTCCCTCCTCGCGCAAAACCTCCTCATCTGCTGGGAAGCTCAGTTCGGCGACTTCGTGAACGGTGCGCAGGTCATCATCGACCAGTTCATCGCCTCCGCCGAGAGCAAGTGGCAGCGCCCGAGCCACATCACCCTGCTTTTGCCCCACGGCTATGAAGGTCAGGGCCCCGAGCACTCCAGCGCCCGCTTGGAACGCTTCCTGCAACTCTGCGCCGGCGGTAACATGCAGGTCTGCAACTTTACCACGCCCGCTCAATACTTCCACGCCCTTCGCCGTCAGGTGAAGCGCGGCACGCGCAAGCCTCTCATTGTCATGACGCCGAAGAGCCTTTTGCGCCATCCGCGCTGCGTCTCGAAGATCGACGACATGGCCGCTGGCACCAGCTTCCGCGAAGTGTTGGATGACGATCTCCTCGCCATCAGTCCCGAGCGTGTCACGCGCCTCATCTTCTGCTCGGGCAAGGTGTACTACGACCTCCTCGACTTCCGCGAAAAGAACAAGATCAAGAACGCCGCCATCATCCGCGTGGAGCAGCTCTACCCGCTGAACTACGAGATGCTCAAAGGCATCGTCGCCAAGTATCCACGCGCTCAGAAGAAGTGGATCTGGTGCCAGGAAGAGCCGCGAAACATGGGTGCCTTCTACTACATCCGCCCGCGTCTCGAAGAACTCTCCAACCACAAGCTCCGCTACGCCGGACGCGAGCGCTCCAGCAGCCCCGCCGCCGGTTCCAAAGCCATCCACGTCCGCGAACAGGACAACCTCGTCGAAGCCGCATTCAGCTCATAATCCTGTTCATCCTGCAATCCTGTTCATCCAGTAAAAAGAGTCCCCTTCCCCCCAACGATCATGGCTGACATCAAAATCCCCGCACTCGGCGAATCCGTCGCCGGAGGTCAAATTTCCAAGTGGCACTTCCAAGTCGGCGACGCCGTCAAAGTCGGCGATGTGCTCCTGACTCTCGAGACCGACAAGGTCGCCGCTGAGGTCACTTCTGAATTCACCGGCGTGCTCGCTGGCATCGCCGCCAAAGAAGGTGATGACGTCGTCATCGGTGCCGTTGTTGGCAACATCACGGAAGGTGCCGCCGCTGCGGCTCCAGCCGCCGCGCCCGCTCCAGCACCCGCAGCGCCTGCCGTTGTCGAGGCTCCAAAGCCTGCCGCACCCGCTCCTGTCGCCGAAGCTCCAAAGCCAGCACCCGTTCCAGCCCCAGCGCCGAAAGCCGCCCCTGCCCCTGAAGGTCGCACCACGCGGAAGAAGATGAGCCCACTGCGCCGGAAGATCGCCGACCAGCTCGTCAACGCCCAGCAGACCGCCGCCATCCTCACCACCTTCAACGAGTGTGACATGAGCAGCCTCATGGGCATGCGCTCGAAGCTTCAGGACAGCTTCGTCAAGACTCACGGCGTGAAGCTTGGCTTCATGTCCTTCTTCGTGAAGGCCGTCGTCGAGGCGCTGAAGGCCGTCCCGCAGATCAACGTGAAGGTCGAAGGTGACGAGATCGTGCAGCAGCACTTCTACGACATCGGCGTCGCCGTCGGCACCGAGCGTGGTTTGATCGTCCCCGTCATTCGTGATGCTGATCAGAAGAGCTTCGCCGAGATCGAAAAAGACATCCTCGCCTACGCCGCGAAGGCCAAGGAAGGCAAGATCGAGCTCTCCGACCTCACTGGCGGTGTCTTCACCATCTCGAATGGCGGTGTTTACGGTTCTCTTCTCAGCACCCCGATCATCAATCCTCCACAGAGCGCCATCCTCGGCATGCATACCATCCAGCAGCGCCCTGTCGCGGTCGATGGTCAGGTGGTCATCCGCCCGATGATGTACCTCGCCCTCAGCTACGATCACCGCGTCGTCGATGGCAAGGAAGCCGTGACTTTCCTGATCCGCATCAAGGACTGCATCGAGAACCCAGCGCGCATGTTGGTTGGCGCGTAATCGCACCCGGCAAACCTCTCCGGCCAGCGGCTCTTCGGACCGCTGGCCTTTTTTATGGACATTTCGTGCTTGGCTTGGCTCACCTCCTTCCGGTATGAGCGAATATGGACTTTGCCAAATTTGCTGCTGATCTCTCGGGTTTCATCTGGGGTGTGCCTCTCATCGTGCTGCTTTTCGGCACGCATGTCTTCCTGACCTTCCGCACAGGCTTTATTCAAAGACACCTGGTCAAAGCCATCAAGATCAGCTTTTCCCGAGAGAAAGAAGGTGCCGGAGATGTCTCACAGTTCGGTGCTCTGATGACTGCGCTGGCGGCCACCATCGGTGCGGGGAATATCATTGGTGTCGCTGGTGCAGTGGCAACCGGCGGGCCTGGCGCAGTTTTCTGGATGTGGCTCACGGGCGTGTTTGGCATCGCCACGAAGTATTCGGAAGCTGTGCTGGCGGTGAAGTATCGCGTGCAGATGCCGGATGGCAGCTATGCGGGTGGTCCGATGTATGCCTTGGAACGCGGCATGGGTCAGAAGTGGCTGGGCGTCGTGTTTGCCGTCTTCACCTGCATCGCTGCTTTCGGTATCGGAAACATGTTCCAGGCCAATGCAGTGGTGGAGACTCTGAAGGAGTGGGTGAAACCTGGCGTGGAATCGGAGATGGTCTTGCGCTGGGTCACTGGTCTTGTGATGGCAGCCATCACGGCCGCAGTGATTCTGGGCGGCGTCAAAAGCATCGCCAAAGTATGCGAGCTGCTCGTGCCGGTTATGGCCATCGGCTACCTCATTGGCTGCATCCTGATCCTGATCAAAAACGCGGGCCAACTGCCGCAGGCATTCTCGGATATCTGGAGCGGTGCTTTTGCCCCACAGGCTGCCATCGGCGGCTTCGCTGGTGCCACGATCAAGCAGGCCGTGCAGGCCGGGATCGCACGCGGCTTGTTTTCCAATGAGTCCGGCCTCGGCAGCGCCCCCATTGTCGCCGCTGCCGCGCAGACGAAGAATCCGGTGCGTCAGGCGCTGGTCTCCTCCACGGCCACCTTTTGGGATACGGTGGTGGTTTGTGCGATCACCGGACTGGTCATCGTCAGCAGCGGTCACTGGAAAGAAGGTCTGGCCAAGGGCGCACTCACGAATGCTGCATTTGAGGAACTTCACACCATCGGCCCGATCTTCCTGCTCTTCGGTCTGATCACCTTCGTTTTCTCCTCGATCCTTGGCTGGAGCTACTATGGCGAGAAAGCCGCGGAGTATCTCATGGGGCCAAAAGCGGTAAAGCCCTACCGCGTGTTGTGGGTCATCATGGTGCTCGTCGGAGCTGTGCAGCCTGCCGCTGCGGTGATGGATTTCTCCGATGCGGCAAACGGCCTGATGGCCATCCCGAATCTGATCTGCCTCATCTGCCTGAGCGGTGTCATTGTGGCCGAAACGAAGGCACACAAAGACGAATTCTAGCTCTCGCTCTCCGCTCTCGGGTCACGAGAAAGCAGCGCCCGCATGGCTTCGCGGGCGGGTTTGCCCTCATGCAGGATGGCGTAAATCTCCGCCAACAGAGGTGACCGCACGCCCTTGGTCTGCGCGGCTTCGTAGAGGCTGGCGGTGTTTGGCACGCCCTCGGCCACCATGCGCGTGCTGGCGATGATGTCCGCGAGAGACATACCTTCGCCGAGTAGCTTCCCGACCCGGTGATTCCGGCTATGCTCGGAGTAGCAGGTGGCGATGAGATCTCCCACGCCGGCGAGGCCGTAGCAGGTCTCGGCCTTGCCACCCATGACGACGATCATCCGCACCATCTCGGCCAGCGCGCGGGTGACGAGTGCAGCGATGGCGTTGTCTCCCAGCTTCAATCCAAGAGCGATCCCGGCAGCGATAGCGTAGGGGTTTTTCATGGCACCGGCCCACTCCACTCCAGCGACGTCATCGCTCGTGTAACTGCGGAACCACGGCAGCGTAAAACAGGCCTGCACGTCCCGAGCGATGTCCTGATCCGCGCAGGCCACGACGGCGGCGGTGGCGAGGCGTTGAGACACTTCCTCCGCATGATTTGGCCCGGTGAGCACAGCGTGCTGCGGGCCGGGGAGCACTTCCGCGAGGATCTCGGACATGCGTTTGCCCGTGTGCAGTTCGATGCCCTTTGCACAAGACACGGCGACGCGTGCCTGCTGATGCAGACCTGCGGTGGCGATGGCTTGCGCGGTGTCGCGGATGCCTTTCGACGGCACTACGAAGACAATCATGTCTGCTGGAGTCAAGGCACTGAGGTCGCTCGTGATGGTGATGCCTTCAGGCAAATGAAGCCCTGAGAGATAGCGCGAGTTCCGCCGTGTCTGGCGAATCTCATTCATCAAGGTTTCGTCACGACCCCAGAACTGTACTTTCAGCCCGCGCTCATGCAGCAGGGCGGCGAGTGCTGTGCCCCAACTTCCGGCACCGAGGACAATGGCACTTTGAAAAGGAGGCTGGCTTGGGATGGGCATGCCGCTTTGTGCTGGGGGGACGGCAGGCGTCAAGGCTGGGGATCAATTCACCGACACGGCACCCACGGTGGGAACATAGACTTCGTCACCTTCCTTCATTTCCTTGTCAGCAGGCAATTGGTTCATGGCGCGGATGTTTGCCACGGTGGTGCTGAACATGTTCGCCACGCTGTCGAGTGTGTCTCCGCGCTCCATGCGGTAGGCGACGATGCCACGCGGCATCGTTGGCGAAGAGACGTCGGGCTTGATCGGTGGCAGGGGCTCCGCGGGCTTCAGCGGAGCGATGGCTGGCTCCTGCCGTCTGGGCTCATCGGCGAGTCGCAGGTGCTCCAGAGGCTGGGTTTCTTGATCCTGCCAGGCAGGTTCGGCGGGGACGGTGCGGGTGGATTTCACTCCAGGAATGGTGAGCCGCTTTCCGAGAGGAATGACATTGGGGTTCTTCAGGCGGTTGGCTGCTACGATCTTCGCGACGGTGGTCCGATACTTCGCGGCAATCTTCATCAGCGTGTCGTTTTTGCCCACGGTGTGGGTGGTGCTGCCGGTGGTGACTGTGACTGTCCTGCCCGCCTGTGGCGAACTGCGCTGGGTGCCGGGGATGCGGGATGGATTTGGGATGATCAGTCGCTCGCCAGCCCGGAGGTCGGTGGCATACACAGTGGGGTTGGCACGGGCAATGGCATCTCCCCGCACGCCGTAGGCACGGGCGATGTCTTCAAAATTTTCTCCACCAGCCACGACGTGGATCAGGGTCGTGGAGGTGATCTTGTTGCTGGACCAAGTCTGGCCATCAGGAATCAGCAGGCTCTCGCCGATGTCGAGAGTGTCGCCGTTGAGGCGGTTCAGGGAGCGCAGCTCGCCGACGCTGGTGTTGTAGCGGGAGGCCACATTATAAAGTGTGTCGCCGGGGCGGACGATGTGAGTTTTGCCTGTCGGCACCTTGTCGGCGATGCCGCCGCCTTCGATGGAGTCCGGCAGCAGTCCCACGTCCCGCTCAATGCGGCCGAGGCGCAAATCCTGGCGGTGGTCACTGCTTTCCAGCTTTCCGACACGGGTTTCGAGTGAGCTTGAGGTACCTTTCGACTTCGAGGCCGTGGTTCCGGCCGGAGGCCGATAGGTGGACTTCGACGTGGTGCCAGATTTGCTGGTTCCTTTCTTCGACGAGGTGGACGAGCGGTTCGTCGTCGGTGCACCGATGGCCGGAGGGCGATAAGCAGGCACATTGAATCCTGGTGGTGGGGGGCCTGGAGGAGGCGTCGGCATCCTGGGTGCTACGGGCATCTGATAGGCCGGTGGCTGGATGGCTCCAGGCGCATACCCATTCAAGCCTGCTCCGGCTGGAGGTGCGGGCTGGGCGAAAACGAAGCCCGAGCCGACACCTGTGGTGACCAGAACGAGCGCCAGATGTGCCAGCGGAGTTGCGAGGTGACTAGCCTTCATGCTATATAGTTTAGCTTCGCGAATAATTTGCTCCAGCTTATTTTTTAAAATTCCGTATAAAGTTTCAAAAAAAAGTTCCCCAACCATGCCTGTTTCGCCTTCTCTGGTCTTCCGCAGCCTTGCTTCGTATGGGGCGCTTGGGCTCGCGGTGGCGGCGCTAGGCTGGCTCGCTCTGCGCCTGGAATCCATCCCAGCGGTGCAAATCCAGCCCTGGGAGCTCGAGGCATCTCCTCTGGTGATCGTGGATGCGGGACATGGCGGCCATGACGGCGGTGCGGTGGCGAATGGACTGATCGAGAAAAACCTGAGCCTCACCCTTGCCCGCCAGGTCCGGGATCACCTGAAGGCAGCCGGGGTCCGCGTGCGCATGACACGAGAGAAGGATCGCTTTTTGGAACTGGAGGAACGCTGCCAGATCGCCGCTCAGTCGGAAGCGGATGCCTTTGTCAGTGTGCATCTGAATACAAGCCCCGCTCCCGAGGTGCAGGGTCTGGAGACCTATTATGCCTCCAACCAGTCCCTGCTTGCGCGCCCGGCAAATTCCAAAGGCAGAGCCTCTGGCGAGACGCTGGCCCAGATCATCCAACGCCGAGCCAGCGAGGCCACCAAGGCGGAGGACCGTGGCATCAAGGACAGCCAGCTCATCGTGGTCATGCGCACACCCTGCCCGGCGGCGTTGGTGGAGTGCGGCTTCCTGACCCACACGGAGGAAGCCCGCCGCCTGAGCAAAGGGGAGTATCAGGCCAAGCTGACGAAAGGCATCGCCGATGGCGTGGTGGAGTTTTTGAAAGGGCGCGTGTCTGAAATGGCAAAGCTCGCCCAGTCGGAGACGCGCTCTCGCTGATAGAAGTCTTGGCGGTGTGGTGAAGACATTGCTATACCAAGACGCCCACCTCATGCCCGCCCGACTCCCCACCCGCTTTCTCTGGAGCCTGCTGCTCCTTGGGTTGGTGTCGCTGGGGCTCTACGCCACCTTTGCGGCGGTGCATTACTCGTGGAACTGGAGCGCTGCATGGGCCTACCGGGAACAGTTTGTCTGGGGCTGGGTCACCACCCTCGGCATTTCGGCAGGAGCCATGGTGATCAGCGTGCTGCTCGGCTTTGCCCTCATGCTTGGAAGACGGTCCCCGTGGGAACCCGTGCGGCTGTTCAGCTCCGGCACCGTCGAGATCGTGCGTGGCTCGCCGCTGCTCGTTCAGCTTTTGCTCGGCTACTACATCGTGGCCACGGCGCTGCATGTGAACTCGCCACTCGTCGTCGGCACGCTGCTGCTCGGCTTGTTTGAGGCGGCGTATCTGGCGGAGATCTTCCGCGGAGCCGTGGAGAGCATCGGAGCCTCGCAGTGGGAGGCGGCGCGCGCAGTGGGATTCAATACCACGCAGACTTACCGCTACGTCATCATCCCCCAGGCCGTGCGCCGTGCGTTGCCTGGCACGACGGGTGAGCTCGTTTCCCTCATCAAATCATCGTCGCTGCTTTCCGTGATCGGCATCGAGGAACTGGTGCAGAAGGTGCGCATCATGAACTCCAGCAGCTACACCGCCCTGGAGGGTTATCTGCCGCTCGCTGTGGCCTACCTCATCGTCACGCTGCCGCTGTCCTGGTGGGCTCGAAGGCTGGAAAGGAGGTTCGCGTATGAAACTTGAATCCCGAAAAGTGACCAAGCGCTACGGCAGCTTCCTTGCACTCGACGGGACTAGCTTCCAAACCGGTGATGATGCCCGCGTCGTGGCTCTGCTCGGCCCGAGTGGAGGAGGAAAGTCCACCCTCCTGCGTGTACTCGGCGGATTGCTTTTACCCGAAGCCGGCGAGGTGCTCGTCGATGGATCGCCGCTGCCCCATGACCCGGAGGCTGCACTCGTGGCTTTGCGGAAAAACGGCTTCGTCTTCCAGGGCTACAATCTTTTCCCCCATCTGAGCGCACTGCAAAACATCGTCCTGCCACTGCGCGCCGTGCATGGCTGGAGCAGCCAGGAGGCAAATGCCCGTGCCGTGGAGCTGCTCACACGTCTCGGCCTTGCCGAACATCAGCACAAGCGTCCCGCCGAGCTCTCCGGCGGTCAGCAACAGCGCGCCGCCATCGCCCGTGCGCTGGCACCCAAGCCCGGCCTTCTCCTGCTGGATGAACCCACCTCCGCGCTCGATCCCGTGATGACGGGCGAGGTGCTCGATGTCATCCGCGAACTCGCCGAAGGTGGTCAGCAGATCGTCCTGGCCACGCATGAGATCAGCTTTGCCAAAAAAGTGGCCGACTGGGTCGTCTTCCTCGCGCAGGGGCGAGTGGAGGAGTCCTGCACGGCGGAGCAGTTCTTCGAGCAGCCGACATCACCTTTGGCGCGCGAGTATCTACAAGGGCTGTCGAAGTATCGTTAAACTTCGACTGGTACACGGAGAGGGATTCGAACCCCCGACCAACTCGGTGTAAACGAGCCGCTCTACCACTGAGCTATCCGTGCTTTATCGTTGATAATGAGGCGTTCGCGACGATTTTCAGGATGCCGTAAATCCCCGTTGATACTGATTTTGTATACTCGTAGTCTCCACGGCATGACAGCAGAGGAGAAAAGAGACCAAAAAGGACAGTGGATTCGGGTGGCACCATGTTTGTATCGCTACCGCAGCAGCGGCGTCTATTATGCCGTAGTGAGGCGCTCTGGCAAGTTGATCCGCCGGAGCCTTGAAACAAACGCCATCGAAGTCGCCAAACGGAGGCTGCGGGACTTCCTGGGCGAACAGGATCACGCCGCTTCTGATGCGCACAAAACCTACCTCGACGTCCACATGAAGGAGTTCCTGGCAGGAAGGACCGGAGCCCCGAAAACCCTGAAACGCTACCGCCAGCTCACGGACCATGTGTGCGCCAACTGGCCCGGTGGTTCCCATCAGGTCCTCGCCAAGGTGGATCACAGCCAGTGCTCCAAATGGCTGAGTCAGTGGAATGGCAAGGTGGCGGCCTACAATCATGCCCGGCAGTGGTTGCTGGCCTTCTTTGATTTCGCTGCCGCCAACCGCAAAATCCAGAAGTCACCGATGGACAAGCGCCTAGTCAAGGCCATGCGCCGCCCGCAGGTGATCCGCAATGCGCCCACCCCTCAGGAGTTTGAGGCCATACTGAAAGAGGTTCGGGCGCAGCCCTTCACGGACCATGCGGATGATTCAGCGGATGTCCTGGAGTTCATGGGCCGGGCAGGCGTTGGGCAGGCAGAGACATCCGGCCTCAAGTGGGAGCACATCAACTTCAAGGACGAAACCATCAAGCTATTCCGGGTCAAAACACAGACCTCATTCCAGATTCCCCTATTCGCCAAATTACGACCATTGCTCGAAAGGCTCAGGGCGAAGAATCCCGATGCGTCTGCATCTGAGAAAGTCTTCAAGATCAGCGATCCCAAAAAAGCGCTGGCCACGGCATGCAGGAATCTCAAGCTGCCCGCGTTTTCCGCCCGCTCATTCCGCCGGATGTTCATCATCGACGCCCTCAAGAAAGGCATTGCCGTGAAGCGCATCAGCCGATGGCAGGGACACAAGGATGGTGGCGTGCTTATATTGAAGACTTATTCTGAAGTGATCGAACAGGAGGACGACCGGGAAGCTGCGAGCCTTTTGGCCTGAGACTCTTCGACACCAGGGTGTCAACCGCTCAACTTGCACCTCTCCTGTCGGACCTTTCCATGAGGATGACAAGCTGCCCGCACCTCTGCCCAGAGCCAGCGACCGCACGGCCAAGCGTATCAGCACAAACCTGATCGCCACTTTTACAGAATGCAATGCGCCGCCTCAGGCGAGTCTGGTGACTGTTAATGTCACGCCAGGAATATGCACATCCCCAAATCACCTCTGCATGATTCTGCATCCTCTGACCCGCCATCTCGCCGTTTGCTCCTTGGGAGAAGTCCAACGCTTCTTGGACATGGATCGAAACTTCTGGAACCTGATTTCCATTCGCGACACCACTCGTAGCCGCCTGACCTTTCGTTGGTCGAAAGAGGTTTTGCCACAGTATTTCGACGATGCGGAGAAGGTTGAGGA